>CAZIHD010000019.1:0-14162 GCA_964539015.1 uncultured Gammaproteobacteria bacterium | reverse complement strand
TTTTTAGCCGTCTCAAGGCTGGAAAATGAAAAAAATGAGATTGAAAAAGAAAACATCAATCTTATTTCTTTCATTAAAAAAAATAAGGAGATGAATACTCCGTATTGTAAAAAATATGGGGTAGAAATATCTCTAAAACCCTTGATAGAATCTGATGATTTTCAAATTATGGCGGACAAAAAATTGATAGACATCGCCTTAAATAACATGATAATCAATGCCGTTGAGGAAATGGCAAAAAATGATCAGCCCAAAAGAATAACAATATCTTTTGGCAAAAAAAATAATCAGGCCTGGATTGCGGTCAGCAATCCCGGAACCATTTCCAAGGAAAATCTTCAAAAAATATTTAATGAAAGATTTTCCGAAAAGCCAAAAGGCAATGGCTTAGGGACAAGAGCAATCCGCAAAATCGCGGAAGCTCATAACGGCACCGCCAGTGCTAAATCTGAAAATGGGATGGTTTATATAACTATAACCTTCCCAACCTAATTTTGTACCTTCTAAAAAATAGCCGCTGACTACTAAAGTCCAGCGGTTTTTTTCTATTCAATGACAAATTTAATGATTTCTCCGGGAAAAAGCGTCCGTAAAGGCGGCCCCCAGGTGCCGACACCGGCGCTGGTGTAAGTCGCCATCCCCTCATAATTTTCTAAACCGTAAGAGAAGCGGCCGTAAAGAAAATTAAGAAACAGAGAAAAAGGAAAAATTTGGCCGCGATGAGTATGGCCGGAAAGCATCAGCTTAGCGTCTAGAGCTTTGGCCTCAGCTTGATCAACAGGCACATGATTGATCACGATTCTGGGCAAATCCGTTGACGCTTGCAAATCTGTGATTTCTCGATGCAAACCGCTGTCGCTCCGGCCGATGTAATTGAAACCGATAATTTGCAGACCATCGAAAATTCCGGCTCGATCGCTTAAGGTAATAAAGCCGCCGGCCGCAGTCGTGCTCGCCACTTCCCCGTCCGGAACATAATAATCATGGTTGCCGGGCACAAAAATAACCGGTTTTTTAAAATCACGCAAAGCGGGAACAAATTCACTTACTTTTTCTTCGCTGCCGTCAAACAAATCGCCGCTGATCAAAATAAAATCGGGATTCAAAACATTAGTTTGCCGGACAATCCGTTTCAGCCAAACGGGACGATAAATGGCGCCGAGATGTAAATCAGATAATTGAACAAAACTCTTCCCTTTCAACTCTTTCGGCCAGCCACTCAAGGTAATCGTCTTCACTCGCGGACAAAAAGCGTTATAAGTACCGATTAAAAATAAACATAAAGCAAATAAACAAAAAAATCGAGTAATTTTCTGATTATTTTTTTTCAACCTTACTTTTACCAACCCGGGCAGCCAATGGCTAAAAATTATTAATAGCCAATAAAGAGCGCCGACTAACATTAATTGCGACAAAGCGCCAAAAAAAACCGCGCTCACCACATAAAGTCCGGATAAGAAAATATTATCGGATTGATGTAAGAGAAGAAAAGTAATTAAGAAAAAAACAGAGAAAATAATAAAAGTTCCCAACAACCAAAAACGGCGCGGCTGTAAGCGAGGACAGGCGGATAAGCATAAGCGCCAGGCAAAATAATGGCCGAGAATCACCAAACTTAAAAAAGTTAAGAAAGAAATAACCATCATAATATTTAATACAACTCCGGACGGATAAAAGGCAGGAGTGCTAAAATGCCGGGCTGAACATAAAAATCGGTTCGCGTAACCGCCCCGTTGCTAAAATTACCAACAGCGCCGATTTTTTGTTTAGAATTTTTATCTTTAAAAATTATATCCGTGGCATCGCCTACTTCCAAACCCTGTTTAATAACCAAATCATACAAACAAGCCGGACCAATAAAAGAAGCGCTGCGTGACCGGCCGATCTTTTTGCCATCAGTAACCGCCACCCAAGCAAATTCCTCCAGCTTCCCTTCTTTGTCGGTCACCCCGCCCTCAAACGCGATATAAAAATCCGCCCCCGGATTCAAGTCCTGAGCCGACCGTAAACGATTTAAAGCGCCGTTTAAAGTTTCTTCATCCGATAAAGGCTGATTAGAAACACCGGAAAGGGCAGCCACCCCCTTAACATCAAATTGTTCTCCGGAAAAAGCTTGAGTAAAGCTGAGTCGACCGGCTTCAATTTTGACCGGATTCAATGAAGCGACAATAATAATTTTCATAAACAAAATAATTAATCTTTTTTATCCGGCTAATTTACCCAAATCCAATTCTTCATCCATCCGGACTTGATTAACAAATTCAGCCATGTGGCTGACCATAATAATCGCCCCCTCGTAATTATTCAGAGCGGCGGCGATAACGGGCAGATGGCGGAAATTAATATGATTAGTCGGTTCATCAAGAATCAACAGGCCAGGCTGCATCAAAGTAAGGCGGGCAAAAGCCAAAAGGCCTTTCTGGCCTTCCGATAAAGCGGCGACCGGCAAAGCTAAAACTTCTCCGGTTAAAAGAAAACCGGCGGCCGTGGAACGTAATTCCTGTTCGCCCAGACCATCGCGCAAATCCGCCTCTAAGACTTTATAAGCCGTTTTATCAAAAGATAAATTGGAAAAATCCTGGGCATAATAACCGACCCGGACTTTAGGCGAAATATTCAAGCCCTCCTGAGTGCCGCCCACCAGGGCGCGTAAAAGAGTGCTCTTACCGATGCCGTTCGGCCCGGTGATCAAAAGGCGGGTGCGGCGAGTGAGAACTTTATTGATAGTATGAAAAACCGGTTCATGTTTCTGAATCACGCGGACTTTATCCAGGTGGACAATTTCACCGACCAAATCTTCTTGGACCGGAATTTCAAAATCACGGATCGTTTTATCTTCACGGCGGACATCAACCATATTCTCTTCCAATTCTTCCGTTTCTTCTTTCATCTTCTGCGCCAGTTTGCGCATCTTTCCGCCTTTGTGGGCGAAAAAATTAACTTTTTCTTTCCGATCAATAATCTTTTTTTCCAGCTGCGCATTTTTTTTGATTTCCCTTTCTACCCGGCGGCCGATTTCTTCAACCACGGAATAATAATCGCCGACGTACATCTCGGTCTGATGGGTAAAAACATCAAGATAAATAACGCCCTCGGTAAAACAATTCAAGAAATCAGCATCATGGGAAATAACCAAGACGGTTTTATCATACATGATTAAAAAAGTAAGCAAATGGTCGATTCCCTCTTTATCTAGATTATTAGTCGGTTCATCAAGCAATAAAATATCCGGATCCTGGATTAAAGCATAAGCCAAAAGCAGGCGAGCCTGCTGGCCGCCGGAAAGCTCGCCGACAATGCGTTCAAAAGGCGTTTCCAAATTAACCGCTTCTAAAACTTTACTGATGCGGCTGCGCAGATTTGCCGGCCGTTCTTTGAAAGCAGTGGCAAAATAATCTTCGACGCTTAAAACAAGATATTCGCGCGCCATTGTCTGGCTGGCCGCCCCGATGCTGGGATGATTGGTTAAGGAAATCTGGCCGCTCTTCGGCTTAATTTCACCTTTCAGCAACGAAAAAATCGTACTCTTGCCGGCGCCATTCTGGCCCATCAAAGTAATTTTGGCGCCACGGCGCATACTAAAACTCGCCTCTTTCAAAACCGGTTTTTTCGGGAGGTATTCAAAAGTCACCTCGTCAAATCTTAAGATTACTTCTTCTGCCATAATTTTAGATAAAACTTAATAATTCTCCCATAGAATAACAAAATATTTCAAAAAAAGCCAGCCCTGGGCGAGTTTGACCAACAAATTTCCGCGCTGGAATTAATTAACTAAAAACCGCCCTGTCTTGAGGGCGATTTTTAATTATACCTTTAACTTTCTTTATTTCACTTCGTAAACTAAAGTTGCGTCCACTTTAATTTCATTTTGACCGGTTTGAATAGTCGGCGCATCCAGAGCAACCCCGGCGCCGGCGGACATTTCCATCTTGGCATTCGTATAGGCCGCTACCGGAACGGCGTTATCGGCGCTTTCATAAACGCTTTTCACTTCGCCTAATCTCATGCCGGTTTGTTGAGCAATCAAAGCCGCTTTTTCTTTAGCTTTAGTGATGGCCAATTCCCGCGCCTGATTCTTTAAAGCATATTCATCGTCAATAGTGAAACTGACATTACCGATCTGATTCGCGCCTTGTTCGGTTGTTTTAGCAATGACATCGCCGATTTTGCCCAAATCGCGGACTTTAACGCCAACGTTCTGAGATACTTCATAACCGGTTAAAACCTGTCCTTGTTTTTCTGTCCAATTATAAACCGGATTTAAGTTGTAATTAGTAGTCTTAATATCTTTTTCTTCAATGCCGAGATCTTTCAAACTCTTGATGATGGCATCCATCTTCTTGGTACTTTCCGCGGTCGCTTCTGCCGCCGTCTTCTTCGTTCCCGTCTTCAGACCGACAGTGATGTTGGCGATATCCGCTTTGGCATAAACGGTACCGGAGCCGGTGACGGAAAACCGATCCTGATTATTTTCTTTATCCGCCATAATGATAGCGGTGGCGGCAATTCCGGCCAAAGCCAGAATACCAAGGGTAATTAAAAAAACTTGTCCTTTTTTCATAAAATTTAAAAAATTAATTATATAATTTTTAGTTAAAAATAACTTAGATTAAAAAACAGCAATTTGATTGAAAAGTTCAATTTTGAAAAATAAACTTATTTTAAGTATACCGATAATAAGCAAGAAAGTAAAATTTAAATCAATATTTTTAAATATTTGACGGCTTTAAAAAAACTTTATTTGACAAAAATAAAGTTTTGGTTTAATCTTTATTGAACTAATTTCAGCCCTAAAAAGACTGAAATTAGTTGTTATTTAACATATTAACATTAACCAAAATTATTTCTGATGAAAAAAATGAAAGTATCGGCGCTGGCAGCGATTTGTTTTCTGCCGCTGCTAACTTCCGCTTCGGAAGCTGATCTGAAAATCCCGGAATTATTGGCCGGACAGAACCACCTGTTAATGTGGGGTTTTATCATCTGTGGCCTGGGTTTAATTTTTGGCTGGTATCATTACCGGCACACAAAAAAATTAAAGGCACATAAGTCAATGCTTGAAGTTTCGAACATTATTTTCGAAACTTGCAAAACTTACCTCTGGCAACAGGGTAAGTTCTTGATATGGTTATTTTTGATAATAGCCGCCTGCGTAACCTTTTATTTCGGGTTTTTGCAGGAAAAAGGTTTTTTTGGGGTTGCCTTAATTTTGGCCTGGACGGTCATAGGCATATTAGGATCATACGGAGTCGCCTGGTTCGGCATCCGGATGAATACGCTAGCTAACAGTCGTATGGCTTTCGCTTCTCTGGAGCGGAAACCGTTAAAGCTACTTCAGATTCCCTTAAACTCAGGCATGAGTATCGGGGTGGTACTGGTCTGCATTGAATTAATCATGATGTTGATTATTTTAATGCTGATGCCGAGAAATTTGGCCGGAGCTTGTTTTATCGGCTTCGCCATCGGTGAATCTTTGGGCGCTTCCGCTCTCAGAATTGCCGGCGGTATCTTTACCAAGATTGCCGACATCGGTTCCGATTTGATGAAGGTAATCTTCAAAATCGGCGAGGATGATCCACGTAATCCGGGAGTAATCGCCGATTGTACCGGTGATAATGCCGGCGATAGCATCGGCCCGACCGCGGACGGCTTCGAAACCTATGGCGTCACCGGCGTTGCCTTGGTGTCATTTATAGTTCTAGCTGTCGGCCCTTTGGTTGGCGGAGAATTTATGGCTAATCCCAATTGGCAAGGCGCTTTCTTGACATGGATCTTTGCCATGAGAATTCTGATGGTAATAACCTCGGTTATTGCCTTCTGGATAAATAACCGAATCAGTAAAGGTTTATTTCAAGACAAGGATAATATAGATTTTGAGAAACCCTTAACAAACCTGGTTTGGGTTACATCTATTCTTAGTATAATGGTAACTTTTATCGCCAGCCGCTTGTTGATAGGACCGGATTCCATAATCGGCCAAACAAACCCAAATATTTGGGTGGTACTCTCAATAATAATCAGCTGTGGCACCTTAGGCGGTGCCTTAATTCCGGAGATCACCAAGATCTTCACCAGCCCTAAATCTACACATGTTCAAGAAGTGGTTAGGGCTGGTCAAGAAGGGGGCGCCTCGCTGACAATTTTATCTGGCCTGGTGGCAGGAAATTTTTCTGCCTTTTGGATGGGCTTGGTCTTTGTTGTTCTAATGTTAATCGCTTATATAGCGAGCACTTTTGGCTTAGGCCAATTCATGCTTTATCCGTCTATATTTGCTTTTGGCTTAGTGGCCTTCGGCTTACTCGGCATGGGACCGGTAACAATCGCCGTGGACAGCTACGGACCGGTAACGGACAATGCTCAATCGGTATATGAATTATCAATGATAGAAAAAATCCCCGAAATTGACAAAGAAATCGAAAACAAATTCGGTTTCAAACCTGATTTTAGTAAAGCCAAATATTATCTGGAGGCCAATGATGGTGCCGGCAATACCTTTAAAGCGACCGCCAAACCGGTCTTAATCGGCACGGCCGTAGTCGGGGCAACAACCATGATCTTTTCCTTGATCCTGGTAATCAAGAACGTTCTCGGCATTGAGCCGGAAATGATCTTAAATATTCTCAACCCCTGGACCATCCTTGGGTTTATGTGCGGAGGAGCGGTAATATATTGGTTCACCGGAGCTTCCATGCAAGCGGTGACTACCGGCGCTTATCGCGCGGTAAAATATATTAAGAAAAACATCGACCTCGATGTGAATGCCGAAGAAAAGGCTTCCATCGAAAAATCAAAAGAAGTGGTAAAAATTTGTACCCAATATGCTCAAAAAGGCATGTGGAACATTTTCTTTGCCATTTTCTGTTTCGCCCTCGCTTTTGCCTTCATTTCGGGGACGGAATTAAACGGCGGTTCAAAATTTGCCGCCTCCTCGTTTTTTATTAGTTATCTGATTGCCATTGCTGTCTTTGGCCTTTTCCAGGCCGTCTTCATGGCTAACGCCGGCGGGGCCTGGGATAATGCCAAAAAGGTGGTAGAGGTGGACTTCAATATGAAGGGTACGCCTTTACACGATGCGACTGTGGTTGGAGATACGGTCGGCGATCCTTTTAAGGATACATCATCGGTGGCGATGAACCCGATCATAAAATTCACCACCCTATTCGGATTGCTGGCAATGGAAATAGCGATCACGCCATCATTCCGGCCGACAGCTCCGTATGTCGGCGTTGTCTTTCTGGCTATAGCGCTATATTTTGTTTGGCGTTCATTTTATAAAATGAGAATTAGAAATAAATAATTTTCATTTCCCTTCACCAAAAACCTCTGTTTTTTAAGCAGAGGTTTTTTAAAATACCCGGAAATAATTTTTTCCGGCCTGTGTATTTATGTTATAATCAATTCATGTCTAAATTGCTGTCCATAATCGTCCCTGTCTATAACGAAGAAAGCTTGATTGCCAAATCATTGCCGCCCATCTTAGAATTGGCTTTAAATAAGGAAGTCATTGTCATTGATGACGGTTCTGACGACACGACGCCGGTAATTTTAAAAGAGCTGCAGGCTCGCAATAATTTTACCTTAATCCGCCAAGAAAAAAATCAAGGCAAAGGCGCCGCCGTAAAAAAAGGCTTAACGGCAAGCCGAGGTGATTACTTTATTATTTGTGACGCTGATTTAGAATATAATCCTCAGGACATTCCCTTGCTTTTGACGGCCGCAACAACCGCGCCTGAAAATACAGCCATATACGGTTCTCGCTTCCAATCAGGCGCCAAAATTTCAATTCATTATCTCGCCAACCGTTTTTTGACCGCCTTGACCAACCTGCTTTTCGGCGGCAAGCTGACGGATATGGAAACTTGCTTTAAATTAATTCCCAGCGCGGCGCTGGCTAAAATCAATCTCCGCGGCCGCGGATTTGAAATTGAACCGGAGATAAGCGCTCAGCTCCTTAAGGCTGGCTATAATATTTTAGAAATCCCCATCAGCTACCGGCGGCGAAGCTACCGCGAGGGTAAAAAAATAACCGCCCGAGACGGAGTCTTGGCGGTAAAAACTCTGATTAAAGAAAGATTACGGCCTTAAATTGCGGGGCAGAACGCCCTGCTTTTTAAAATCTTCCACCTGGCGCAAATAATAATTAGCGGTCTCATCCCGATGATTTATTCGCCAAGCTTGCTGCCAATAAAATTCCGCTTGCGGATAATCAGCCAGCCGCCAATAAACAAGAGCAAGGCCGTCATAGCCGCCGGGAAATCGCTTCTCCTCGGCTAAAGCTTGTTTAAAATAAATAACGGATTGACGGAGAGAAGCGGGCTCGGCTGAACCGGCATAAAGATAAGCTAAACCGAAAACGGCGCGGACATTATCCGGTTCGGATAATAATAAAGCTTGATAGATTTCCGCCGCCGCCTCCGGCTGGCCTAAATTTTGAGCCAAAGAAGCCAGGTGAAACTTTCCGGCCGTATCGGCTGTGGCGGCTAAATCGCGGATCTTGATTTTATAATCAAGCGGATTAATCGTATATTTGGCCAGCAAGGCCGGAGCGGTCGCGGATTTGCGCGCCAAAATTATATAATAGCGGTCAAAATAAACTACAGCCCAATCCTGATCCGTCAAAATCCGATTTAAAAAAACTTTGCTCCAAGGCGTGGCGTCATTATAAGAAAAATAGATAGTTTGAAATTTATACTGATTAAGATATTTTTGCCACTGCGCCTGATCGTTCTGCATCGGTATATAAATTTCCGTGAAAAAACGGCTTTCATACGCTTCCGGGCGGTTATCGACAAAAACTTTTTCCTTATCGGCTAAACCAAAAATAAGAGCGCTGCCGGCGTCATAATTATTAAATATCGGTCCGGAAAAGCCGCTATTTCGAAAAAATTGAAAAGAATCTTCACTTCCCGCCGCCAAACCTAAGCCCCGTTCTTCTTTTAAAAAATTATGTCTGCCCTGGCCGTCTATTTCCAGAAAAGAAATATCGGCCAAAACCAAAATCAGGATGATAGATAAACTATAAACGGTGATGGCCGCTTGCTGGCCGGGAAAAAATACTTTAATTTTTTTCCATAAAAATAAAACCGGCCGCCGCCAGGCGGAGCTGAGCAAAACTAAAGCGACAACGCCAAAAAGGGCAAGATTGCGAACAGCCAGCAAGGCCAAAGTAGAAATAAAAAGGCCGAACAGCCAATCAGTCCAACGCGTCTGTCTGGAGACCAGCCAATCAGCGAGCCAGCCGAGAACCAAAACAGCCAAGACAATCTTAAAAATCAAAAAATTATAATTCAGGATTAAATTATTTAAGAAAAAAATACTTTTATTTTCTGCGATTTGATAACCGTAATCCCGCAAAATATTAAAAGGATAAAAGAGGCCGTAAATATGATTAGGCGTCAGCAGGCAAGCGCCAACCAGCAGAAAAAAATCAATAATATCCGGTTTCACCGCCCTCACCGCCGCTTTCAGCTTAACTCCGGACAGCCAGCTGCGGCCGGCAAGTGGCGACCAAGAACGACCCAGAATCCAGAAAAAATATAAAGCGAGGCCGAGAAAGAAATAAATATGAATATTCGCCCACAAGATAAAAAGCGGGATCAAGAAAAGCCGGCGCCGCGGCCGAGAAAGATGGGGATTTTCTAAAATCAGCCAAGTTAAAGCTAAAAAAAGATAACTGAAAGTTTCCGGCCTGATTTCTATTCTTTCACCCATTAAAAAAATCACCGGCAGAGAAAAAAGAGCCGCCAAGACCAAGCCGCCTCGGCGCCGCGCCAGCCGAAAAAATATCAAGAAAATAACCAGTGCCAAAAGGAGATTAAAGAGAGAAAGCAATTTAAAGCCGCCGAGCAAATAAACAACATAAAAAATAACCCCCGCCAGCCAGTGATGATTGATAAACCGATGCTCCGGTTCGGTATAAGAATAAAAATTTTTAAAGAGAACATCATGATCGGTAAAGACCAGACGGCCATTTTCTAAATGCCGTCCTAAATCAACCGCCGAAAATTCAATCTTCCGAGCAAAAATAATCACCACCAGGCAGCAGAGGCCGAGTATGATCAGAAAAGATAAAATTTTTTCCAGCGATAGCTGATCGGCAAAATGACGCTTTATTTTCATACAGCTTTAAACTTAACGGCTTTATTCTTAAATTTTTTTAGAATTTCAAACCAAGACAGGCTTAAGCCGGAAACGATAACAATCAAAATAAAATCGAAGAGGGATAAAGGCGCTAAGTGGAAAAGACTAGCCAAAAAAGGAATATATAAAACAGCCAGCAGACAAAACAGCGCCCCGCCCGAAATTATAAAAGCAATCGGATTAGCCGCTAAGATAATTTTATATAAACTCTTCTTCCAGGAAAGATTGATGATAATCAATGATATATTAGATAAAACCAAAGCGGAAAAAGCAAAAGATCGCGCCTCCGGTTCATTGTGGCCGGTCTTAAGCGCATAAAAAAATAAAGCCAAGGCCGCGACCAGAGCGCTTAATCCCTGGAATAAGCTGACCCAAATCAAACGAGAAGTAAAAATGGATTGATGCAGGCCGCGCGGCGGCTTTTTCATAATATTCCTGTCCTCCTTTTCCGCTTCAAAGACGGTTGAACAAGCCGGATCAATAATCAATTCTAAAAAAGCAATATGAGCCGGAAAAAGAACAATAGGTAAATTAAACAACAAAGGCAGAATAGACATGCCGACGGTCGGAATATGGACAGCCACGATATATCCCATCGCTCTTTTCAAATTATCATAGATTCTTCGGCCCAAACGGACGGAAGTAACGATGGAAGAAAAATCATCATCTAACAGAACCAGTGCAGAAGCTTCACGCGCCACATCCGTGCCCCTTTTCCCCATAGCGACACCAATATGGGCTGATTGCAGAGCCGGAGCGTCATTGACGCCGTCGCCGGTCATCGCCACCACTTCATTATTGGCTTTCAGCGCGTTCACTAGCAAGAGCTTCTGTTCCGGCGCGACCCGCGCAAAAATATTAATCGTCTTAATTTTTTCTCTCAGTTCCAGATGTTCCAGCTTATTCAATTCCGCCCCGGTTAAACAAGCATCCGGATTCTTTATCCCTAATTTCTTGGCGATGAAGCGAGCAGTACCAGGATAATCGCCGGTAATCATAATTACTCTCATGCCGGCTTCATAAGCTTCCTTATTGCACCGGCCGCGGTCGACCGCACCGGATCGACAAAACCGAGCAAACCGAGAAATTTAAATTCATAATCATGCTGATCAGCCGGTAAAACTTCTTTATTAAAAACGGCTCGAGCCACGCCCAGCACCCGCAGCCCCTTTTCGGCCATAGCGGCGATCCGCTGCAATATTTCCCGTTTTTTCTCTGAATCAACGTGGCAGAGGCTAATAATCGCCTCTGGCGCGCCTTTAGCGGCAATGAGAGTCCGCTTGCTCGTGGCAGACTGCCAAACATGGGACAGAGCCAAAAGCTTATCGGATAATGGATATTCTCTTATTAAATCCCAGTCCGCATAGTTTTTTTCAAAATCAGGCAAATATAAACCGCCCATTTTATTCAGTTCCTTTTCGATTGGATCAAAACGATCATTCTGGCTGGCCAGGACGCCGTGCTCCAACAGAACTTTAAATTTTTCCGGCAAATCAGTGGAAGCAAAATCGCTTATTTCATAAAATGAACCATCGGCATACAAACTGCTTAACTCCATCTTATTCAAAGTTAAAGTCCCGGTCTTATCCGTACACAAGACTGTGGCCGCTCCCAAAGTTTCGATAGCTTCAGAACGCCGAGGCAGAACTTTATTTTTGGAGATGCGCCAAGCGCCTAAAGCCATGAAAACAGTCAAAACGACCGGAAACTCTTCCGGCATTACCGCCATACCCAAGGTTATCCCAGCCAAGATGCCTTCCAAAAAATTATTTCTAACCAAGGCATAAAACAAAACCACTGCCGCGCAAAGGCTGAAACCGATCACGGCAAATAATTGAACAATTTTTCCGGTTTCTCGACGTAAAAGAGTTTTTTCCTTCTTTATGCTCGCCAGACTCCGGCCGATCCGACCGATTTCCGTATTAGCGCCGATGGAAATAACTTTAGCAATACCCCGTCCGCTCACCACCAATGATCCGGAATAAACAAAAGCGGATTCTTCCCCGCCCGGCCGCGTAATTTCTAAATCCGGCTGTTGTTCGTCTCGGCCGGACTCAATCTTACGGACAGGAATCGATTCGCCAGTCAGAAGAGATTCATCAACGGAAAGATTTTCGCAAGCCAAGATAAAAGCATCAGCCGGGATGCGATCGCCTTCGCGCAAAATAAAGACATCGCCGCGGACAACTTCCCTTCCCGCGATTCTTTCCTGCTGCCCGCCTCGGATAACCAGCGCCCGGGGACTAGATAATTCCCGCAAAGCGGCCAGAGTGCGCTCTGTTTTTCTCTCTTGGAAAAAAGTAATACCGATAACGACAAGAACGGAAAGAAACAGCAAAAAAGCATCCCTGAGTTCTCCTAAAACCAAATAGATTGCGGCGGCGCCTACCAGCAGAAGCAGCATTGGTTCGGATAAAACCTTAAAAAGAATATTTAGACTATTCTTTTCTTTTTGAGAAGGTAATTCGTTGGGGCCGTCCTTTTTAAACCGAGAAGCCGCCTCGATTTTGGAAAGACCATGAAAAACGCTAATTTTTTGCATAATTAAAAAACTTAAACTACCAAGCAAAATTCTATTTTTATCTCAAAAACAAGAGGAAGATCCAGGGTTCAATTCAAAAATAAGTTCAATCAGCCTTCTATAAATTAAATTTTAGCAAAATAACGGAAAAAATCATAATCAACAAAATAAAAAGCCTTCCCGAACTTGGAAAGGCTTTTTTAAGAGGCAGGCTGATTTTTTATCCTGCCTATTTTTTATTGTTTCAGCTCCTTTAAAATATTTAGCTCTTCTTCGATTTTAGGCAATTTATTTTTCATTTCTGAAATAAATTGCGTTTGCCATTCAATTTTTTTCACCACAATTTTTTGAAAAGCCTCTTCAACTTTCTTTTCAGAAACTTTTCCAAATGGTACAAAAATTGCTATCAGAAAAAGGAAAAATATAATGAAGACCCCCATGGTAAAGGCAGATACTAAATTATTTACAGATATTAAATGGAATAAAACGGCGAATAATTCTATCGCCAACAACCCGATACCCACAACACCAGCTAATAATAGCTGTTTTGTTCTTTTTTTATAACGAGCCTCCGCAAAAGCTTCGTCATAAATTTCTTTTTTAACTTCTTCTTTATTCATTCTTTTTAATTTTAACAGGTGAAATAATGGCTTGATATTTATACATCTATTCTGTGGCCGATTACATATTTTTAAAAATTTGTAAACGACTGAATAATTCTTCTTGCCCTGTACAAAAAAATTCCAGGGTTTCTTTTTGATTAATGATTAACAAACAATCAGTTTCCATCTCAACCAAAAAAGTTGATTCTTCTGTTTTAATATTAATAAAAAGAAGTTTATTTTCCTTATCAAATATTAAATCTAAAACCTCCACATAAGTTACCAAATATTTGGGAACATATTTGATATACATGGCTTTTTTGCCAATAAACTCCATTTTATCTTTCATAATGGAATCCAAAAAGGCATCGCAATTGTCACCAAGGTTATTGCCTATACCCTCTTGCTGCATACCCCGTGGGGTATACTTGGTGCAGAAAAAATGGCCGTCAAGATCAAGAAAACAGCATTTATTAATACGGCTACCACCGGCCAAACAAAAATTTTTTAAATGTTCGTCGGTCAAATTAAAATAAGGATTCATGATTTGATTTTTTGGTTAATAAATAATTATAAGGTAATCTCAATTTCCTATTAAAAGAAACTGGGACAACCTTATAAATATTTACCAAAAATCAAATTTGTTAAAGTTCGGTGAATCGACCCTAAGAAATAACTAAAAAATATACCACTATTTTTATTCTCTGTCAATTGACCAATTTTCGTCTTTTAAATTAAATTAATAAACGTGATAAACCGAATATTGGGAACCGGCCGCGGAATTAAAATAAGCATAAGTGATAAAATCAACACTAACCGTATTGGCTTTTTGCCAATTACTATGAATCCAAACCATGCCCGTCGGCGTCTTAGTGACAATAATGGCCGTATGGGGCAGA
>CAZIHD010000018.1:0-15014 GCA_964539015.1 uncultured Gammaproteobacteria bacterium | reverse complement strand
CCCTGGGCAGCACGGAGCCTGGTCAGGCCCTTTTGGGGCGCCTGCTGGCCCTGACGGAAGAATGTTTGCAAGTTGGTATTAAAAAAGTTCGTCCCGGCGCTCATTTAAATGATATCGGCGGCGCCATCCAGAGTTTGGCGGAAGGAGCGGGCTATGGCGTTGTCCGCGATATGGTCGGCCACGGCGTCGGTTATTATGCTCATGAAGATCCGGAAGTTTATCATTATTTAATCAATCCTCGATCCGGCGCCAATTTAGAATTAAAGGCGGGCATGGTCATTTGTATTGAACCGATGATCAATGCCGGTACTCATCGGATTAAAGTCGCTTCTAATGGTTTTACCATTGTCAGCGCCGATCATTCTCTGAGCGCCCACTTTGAACACACTATTGCCGTAACTGAAAATGGACATCAGGTTTTAACAGCCGAATAATATGAAACTAACGGCCGGACAACAGTATTTAGGCGTCGATTGGGGGGAAAAAAGAATCGGTTTGGCTTTGGCGGATGCCGAGACTAAGCTGGCTTTGCCTTTTAAAACGGTGCCGGATTTACGTTCGCTTTTATCGGTGATTGCGGCCGAGGAAATCGGCCTGGTTATTATCGGCTCGCCCCGAAAAATGACCGGCCTGGAAGCAAATAATCCTTTATTTTTAAGCTTTTTGCGTGATTTACGCGCGCAATCGCCGGCGGCAGTCGTTGAGATTGATGAACGTTTATCCAGTAAAGCGGCCGATGCTTTATCCGGCGCTAAGCGGGACAAAGCTGGCCGTGATGAAATTGCGGCGGCGCTATTTTTGCAAGATTATTTAGACAGTAAATTGCCAATCTGAGTGTTGCCGGTTGGCTGTCTTAATTTATGGACTCCACTTTTCCCACTTCAGCCATTATCTTGAATAGGCGCGATTACCGCGAGGCTGACCGCCTCGTTTCTGTTTATACTCCCGACTACGGCCGTTTAGAACTTCTGGCGCGAGGCGCCCGCAAGCTCGGTTCCAAGTTAGCGCCTCATCTCGAACCGATCAGTTTTAGCCGCCTCTTAGTCGTTAAGGGGAAGGGTTTTGATTATGTCGGCGCCGCTTTAATGACGGAACCGTTTTTAAAAATCAAACAAGATCTGAATAAACTCTATTTTTCCGGACAAGCTTTGAATTTATTCAGCCGTTTGGTTAAAACCGGCGAAGCTGATCCGGAGTTGTTTGCTTGGTTAGAAAAATGGCTGCGCAACCTTGAGGCCGGGGGCGGAGTTGATAATCACTTGTCGAAAGAGGATGGCCGTTTTCGTCTGGCCTTATTTTCTTGGCGTTTGTTTATACTTTTAGGCTACGGCCCGCAATTAGATAATTGTGTCGCTTGCGGCCGGAAATTAGCAGCCGGTAAAAATCGTTTTGATCTGGCGCGAGGCGGTCTGCTTTGTCCTGATTGTTTTGATCCGGCCGGTTCGGATGGCGCTATTTTACCCTTGTCGGATAATTGCATTAAACTCTTGCGTTTAATCGCCGGCAATAGCGGCCAGAAGATTAAATTTTCTCCGCGCTTACTTAAAGAATGGGAAAATTTGAATACTAAATTATTGAATTGGATCCGATCTTAAGCGGGTAAATTTATCCTTATTTTTTCACAAAAATATAGCTTATTCTGATTTTTTTCAACTTGCTAAAAGACGAAAAATGCGTTAAGATAAAAAAGCGAAAAAGTCTTGAAAAGCAAGGATTTTTATAATTAAATTATTAAATTATGTCAAGGATAAGGATTGCCGAAGCGAAAGCGCAAGCAACCGGCAATGTTCAGATCGCCGGCTTTGTCCAGAACCTCCGCTTGATGAAAGGTTTGGTTTTTGTCGATCTGCGCGATTGGAGCGGCCATATGCAATTAGTTATTGAAGAAGGGAAGGCCGCCGCTTATGCTTTGGCGCAAACTTTGACTCTGGAAAGTGTTATCAGCGTTGCCGGCGAGTTGAAAGAAAAGCCGGCCAAGAAAAATGATCCGAATCCGATAAAAGATTTTGAATTAGCCGTAGTTGATTTGCAGCTTTTAAACCGAGCGGAAGCAAATTTGCCGATTCCGGTTCTGACCAAGATAGACAATGAAGCGAACTTGGAAAACCGTTTGGATTGGCGCTGGCTGGATTTGCGCCGTCCGGAACATCTTCAGATTTTTCAAGTTTGGACGAAGCTGGAAGAAGGTTTTCGCGAACAACTTTTAAGCGAGGGTTTCATGCAGATTTACACCCCTTGCCTGATGAATACGGCCAGTGAAACCGGTTCGGAGGTATTTGCGGTCAAGTATTTTGACCGCCAGGCTTATTTGTCTCAATCCCCGCAATTTTATAAGCAGATGGCCATCGCCGCCGGCTTGGAAAAAATCTTTATGACCGGTCCGGTTTTTCGAGCGGAAGCCTCTTATACCAGCCGCCATGTTACCGAATTTACGGGCTGGGATTTTGAATTTGCTTTTATTGATTCTCATCTGGAAATAATGGCTCAGGAAGAACGCGCTCTGGCGGCCGCTTTTAAAAAAGCAAAAGAAATTTTGCCTGATTTAGAAGTGCCGTCCCAGCCTTTTCCTAAGATGACTTTGGCGCAGGTAAAAGAAAAATTAAAAGCCGCCGGCATCTCGAGCGAAAAAGAACATGATTTATCTCCGGAGGAAGAGCGGGAAATTTGCCGCTTAGTCAAGGCAGAGCAGGGGCATGATTTTGTTTTTGTCACCGATTATCCGATTGCCGCTCGGCCTTTTTATCATATGCGCCAGGCTGATAATCCCGGTTTAACTAAGAGTTTCGATCTGCTTTATCGCGGCGTCGAAGTTACTACCGGCGCTCAGCGCGAGCATCGGGTCGAAGTTTTAGAAAAACAAGCTTTAGAAAAAGAGATGAGTTTGGAGGAATTAAAAGATTATCTTAATTTTTTCCGTTATGGCTGTCCGCCCCACGGCGGCGTCGGCATCGGTCCGGCTCGTTTAGTGATGAAGATCGCCGGCCTTGATAATGTTAAAGAAGCCTGTTTCTTGCCGCGCGACGTTAAGCGTTTGCGGCCGTAATTTTAAGGATATGCCTATTTTAATCAAACAACTTTATCGTCAAACCGATGATTTTCTGAATAAAGAAATCATCGTCGCCGGCTGGGTGCGCACGGTTCGCTCTTCGGGCGATATCGCCTTTATTGAAATGAATGACGGCAGCTTTTTCAAAAGTCTGCAGATTGTAGTCGATAAGGATTTGGCAAATTTTGAAACTTTAGAGAAATTGAATATCGGTTCTTCTTTGGAGGCGCGCGGTCTCTTTCAAGAATCACCGGCCGCCGGCCAGCCCTTTGAATTGCAGGCCAAAGAAATCACGGTTATTAATGAAGCAAAAGAAGATTATCCTTTGCAGAAGAAACATCATAGTTTTGAATTTTTGCGGGAAATCGCGCATTTACGGCCGCGCAGCAATACTTTTGCGGCTGTTTTTCGTTTGCGCTCCGTTCTCAGCTATGCCATCCATAAATTTTTTCAAGAGGAGGGTTTCGCTTATATCCATACTCCGATAATTTCTACCAGTGATGCCGAAGGTGCCGGCGAAATGTTCCAGACGACGACCTTGGATTTAAAAAAAGTGCCGCTCAAAGACGGGGAAGTTGACTTCAGCCAAGATTTTTTCGGCCAGAAAGCTGGTTTAACCGTCAGCGGACAGCTCAACGCCGAAGCGTTGATTATGGGCTTGAATAAAGTCTATACGTTCGGTCCGACTTTCCGGGCGGAGAATTCCAATACCACTCGGCATGCTTCCGAATTTTGGATGATTGAACCGGAAATGGCGTTTGCCGAATTAAAAGACGACATGGATTTGGCGGAGAAGATGATAAAGTACCTGATTAATTATATTTTGGCCGAATTGCCGGAGGAGATGGATTTCTTTAATCAATTCATAGACAAAGGCTTGATTGAGCGATTGCAAGCGGTGGCCGCGGCCGATTTCGGCCGGGTGACTTATACGGAAGCCATTGATCTGCTGATAAAAAGCGGCGAGAATTTTGCAGTGCCGGTTTTTTGGGGAATGGATTTGCAGACCGAACACGAGCGTTATCTGGCGGAAAAGATTTTTAACAAGCCGATGTTTCTGATTGATTATCCTAAAGAAATCAAGGCTTTTTATATGCGCCAGAATGACGACGGCCGGACAGTGGCGGCGATGGATTTGCTGGTTCCCGGTATCGGCGAAATTATCGGCGGCAGCCAGCGGGAGGAGCGTTATGAAGTTTTAGAAAGACGTTTGGCGGAATTAAAGATGAATCAGGAAGATTATCGCTGGTATTTAGATTTGCGCCAGTATGGTTCGATTAAACACGCCGGTTTTGGACTCGGTTTTGAACGGGCGATTATGTATTTATCCGGCATGGCCAATATCCGCGACGTTATCCCGTTTCCGCGGACGCCTAAGAACGCAAAATTTTAAAATAATTTTTATAATTTTTATGTCCAAACACAACGCCAAATACGCTTTTTATTATCTCCTCTCCCTGGCGGCTTTGATTTTTGTCGCCTTGTCCGTCGGCATGATCATCTTCGGCGTCATTGATAAGACGATTCTTGATGCCTTGGCGGTCAATAACAGCAGCAGTACGGATAATCAGTTAAAATTTGCTATTTCCGCTTTATTCATCGCCGGTCCGACCTATTATTTTCTTTCCCGGCTGATCAACCGCGGTCTGCATAAAAAAGAATTAGAGCCGGATTCGCCGCTCCGCCGCTGGCTTACTTATTTTATCATTCTGGTCGCCGCCGTTATTATTTTAGCGGTCTTTGTCGGCGTGATTGATAATTTTTTAGCCGGCGAATTAACTGTTCGCTTTATTTTGAAAGCGGTAACGATGCTGATTATCGCGGGCGCCGTCTTTTCTTTTTATTTCTATGATGTCAAGCGTCAGACGATTAAAGACAAAGATCGAGTAATCCGCCTTTTCGGCTGGATTTCCGCCGTCTTGGTTTTGGCGGTTTTTATAACAGCCTGGTTTTTTGTCCAATCGCCTAAACTCGCCCGAGCCAAACGCCTGGATCAGCTGCTGGTAAATAATATTTATCAATTAGAAAATGATGTTAACAGCTATTATTCTCAATACGGCCGCCTGCCGGCCGATTTGAAGGAGATTGAAGACAGTCCGGATGTGTATCTTGATCCGAAGAATCTGGTTGATCCGGAAACAAAACAGGCGATTGAATATAAAAAAGAAAGCGAAAAGAAATTTTCTTTCTGCGCTTTTTTCCGCGCCGCCAGCGACGAATCTTCAGATAAAAGCCAGGCTTATAACAACAGCGGCAATAAAGACCATAATGCCGGCTACGATTGCCTGGAAGGACAGCTCTGGAGCAAGGTTGAAGCCGAAGCCAAGACCGTCCAATAAAATATGATCGATTTCAATACCGATAAATTCCAAGGTCCTCTCGGCTTATTGCTAAAACTGATTGAAAGTGAACAAATGGATATTACCGAAATTGCCTTGGCCGCGATTGCTGATCAATATGTCGCTTATGTAGAACAGGCGGAGAATATTGATCCGGAAGAGATTGCCGATTTTTTGGTAATCGCCGCCCGCCTTTTGTATATCAAATCTAAAGCTCTCCTCCCTTATCTGCAGACGGAAGCGGAAGAAGAAGAAACCGGCGATTTAGAAAGGCAGCTGCGGATGTATAAAAAATTTATTGAAGCGAGCCTGAAAGTTTCCGCCCTAATTAATCGCGGACAGCTGATGTTTGCTCCGGTGTTCAATAAAGGCGGCCGCCGCGGCTTGGATATTCAACCCACGTTTGCGCCGCCGAAAAAGATTTCAGCCGTTGATTTGGCCATAGTTTGGAAGCAGATTTTAAGCCGTTTGCAGAAGAAAGAAAAAAAACTGGAAGAAACTAAACTGGAACCGAAAATTAGTTTAGATGAACGCATCAGCCATATCCGCTGTTTGCTGGCCGAACAATTATCTTTAAGCTTTCAGCGCTTGTTGGAAAAAGCGGAATCGCGAGTGGAAGTAATCGTTAATATTCTGGCAATTCTGGAGCTGGCAAAACAAAGGGAATTAACTTTTGAACAAGAAGAATTATTCAGTGAAATCAGAGTGTTGAAAATATAATTTTAAATTTTATAGCCTAAATATCCTATGTCCAATTTATCTTCCCAACTTGAAGCTCTTTTGCTGGTCGCTAATAAGCCGGTGAGTTTAAAGGAACTGAGTGCGGCGGTCGGCGAAAAGCCGGCGGCGACAGCCGCGGCCTTGGCGGCACTGAGCGCCGAATATGAACAATCAGAACGCGGTTGGCGTTTGCTTAGCGCCGGCCTTAATTATCAGCTGGCGAGCGCCGGCGAACACGCCGCTTTGGTAAAAGATTTTTTAAAGAGCGAAGCGAGCGGGGAACTCTCTCAGCCCAGTTTGGAAGCTTTGACGATCATCGCCTATCGCGGACCGGTGAGCAAAATAGAATTGGAGCAGATCCGCGGCGTCAATTGCAGCTTGATTATCCGCAATCTGCTGCTGCGAGGGCTGATTGAAGAAATTTTTGATAAGCAGAAGAATGAAAATTATTATCAAGCAACCTTGGATTTTGTTCGTTTCCTCGGTTTAAATAGTGTCAGCGAACTGCCCGATTATGAAAGTTTGCATCAGCCGGAAACTCTGGAGGCGTTGTTGGCGGCGCCGGAAAAAGCATGTTGAGTATCGCCGCTAACATTATCGCCCTCCTTCTTTCTTTTTGGAGCCCCTCCGTCCCCTTAGTCTATCATAGCGGCTCTTGGCGCGGAGCCGAAGTCTGCCTTGATAATCAGCATCTGCCCGCTAATGTCGACCGGCCGGCCGTTCAAAAACCGGCGCCAATCATCGCCGCGAAGAGCGCGGCCGTTCTGACTGATGATGGCCATCTTTGGCTTTCCGCCAAAGCCTCCGATCGGCGTCAGCCGATTGCCAGTATCACCAAATTGATGACTGCTCTCGTTTTTTTGGATCATAACCCCGGCTGGGATAAAACTTATACTATCGGCCGCGATGATTTGGTGGCAGGAGGAAAAGTCAATTTATTCTTAGGCGATACCGTGAGCGTTAAAAATTTATTTAATGCCAGCTTAGTCGCTTCCGATAATGGCGCTACTCTGGCTTTAGTCCATGCCTGCGGTTTATCGGAAAAAGATTTTGTCGCGGCGATGAATAAAAAAGCCGATGAACTCGGATTGTTGCAGACCGATTTTGCCGATCCGATCGGCTTGAATAATGATAATTTAGCCAACGTCAAAGACGTGGCTCGTTTAGCTCAAACCGCGCTCAATCAGCCGGATATCGCCGGCGCCGTTACTCGTTCCGCCTATAATTTTCAAACCGTGCAGGGACAAGCAAAAAAATTAGAATCAACCGATTGGCTCCTAGACGGCGATTTGTCGGATAAGCTGCGGGCGGTCGGCGGCAAGACCGGTTATACCGATCAAGCCGGCTACTGCTTTGTCGGCCGCTTCCAGGATGCGGATAAAAAAAGCGTGATTGTGGCCGTGCTCGATAGCGGCGGCAAAAATGAACGTTTCCGGCAAGCGCGCCTCCTAGCTTCTTGGGCCTTTAATTATTGCCAGTGGTAAAAAATTTATGCCTTTAATCAATCGTCTATACTCTCGTTTTCGAAATTGTTTTGAAAAAAATTGTCCTCGATTATTCTGCTTTTGCGAACGCCAGAAATCGATTGTCAAATTTTTTGTTTCCGGCAGCTTTGCCGGCGCCGTCGATTTGATCGCCCTGTTTATCTTCCACGGCTTGATCCATCTCGATATCGTCGTGGCTACGTCCATCGCTTTTCTTTTTTCTTTTATGGTCAGCTTCAGCTTGCAAAAGCTCTGGACTTTCCGCAATTACAGCCAGAAGCGCTTGCCTCGGCAATTATGTTTATATTTCGGTACGGCTTTTATCAGCCTGAACATGAACGGGTTAGGCATGCATATTATGGTTAATAATCTCCATATTTGGTATTTATTGTCGCAGATCATCGTTAATATTATTTTGGGAGTGATTAATTTTTTTACTTATAAATTTATCGTCTTCCGCCACACTGCCGATGAAGCTTAAATTATCCGTTCAACAATTAGGCGGCTTGCCGCCCGCCACCTGGCTGCGCCGCGCCGGCTATACTTTTATCGTCGATCATCAGAGCGGCCAGGAAAGTTTTGTCCGCCGTTTGGATCGTGATTTTTATCCTCGTTTTCATCTTTATCTTCAAGAAAATCAGGAAAATAGTTTAATTTTCTTTAATTTGCATTTAGATCAAAAAAAAGCCAGTTATGCCGGCCAGACCCGCCATAGCGCCGATTATGACGGCGAGCTGGTAGAGGCGGAAATCGCTCGTTTAAGCACCCTTTTATTACCAATCAACCCATCCGCCTTTCGGACTCCGGACAGCGCCTCGGCGGCGCCTGTGGCTTCTCAAGGCGATATTCTCAGCCGTCTGTCCGCGCCGCTGCCTGTTCAATCGCCGGTACCATCCAAAAAATCTTGGTGGCAAAAAATATTTTCTTAAAAACTATGTCTCCCGCCGAAGAGATTAAAGCAAAATTGGATATCGTCGAAGTAATTCGGGAATATATCCAAGTCAAAGCGACCGGCGCCAACTTCCAAGCGCTCTGTCCGTTCCATCGGGAAAAGACCCCGTCTTTTGTAATTTCTCCGGAGAAGCAGATTTGGCATTGCTTCGGCTGCGGCAAGGGGGGCGACGTCTTATCTTTTGTCCAGGAAATGGAAGGATTAAGTTTCCCCGATACTTTGCGCTTGCTGGCCCCGAAAGCGGGAGTAACCCTGCATCGCGAATCGCCGCAAGAATATTCGCGGCGCGGACGCTTATTTGATTGTTTGGAAGCGGCAGCCGAGCAATATGCCCGCTGGCTGGAAAGCGAAGCGATGGGCAAGAAGATGAAAGCTTATCTGCTTGGACGCGGCCTTAGTGAACAGACTTTGAAAGATTGGCAGGTCGGCTATAGTCCGGAAAGCTGGAGCGCTTTGCTTGATTATTTGCATACGCGTAAATTTACGGATGCTGAGATTTTTGCCGCCGGCTTAGCCGCCCGCAATGAACGCGGCAGTATTTATGATCGTTTCCGCGGCCGAATTATCTTTCCGATCCGGGAAGTGAATGGCCGCCTTATTGCTTTTACCGCCCGCGTCAATCCGGAGCAAGCCGAGAGTTTGCCCGGGGGAAAATATATTAATAGTCCTCAAACTGAAGTGTATGATAAGAGCCGAGTACTGTTTGCCTTAGATAAAGCCAAGAAGGCGATTAAAGAGCGAGGTTTTGCGATTGTCGTTGAAGGACAAATGGATGCGATTGCCTGCCATCAAAACGGTTTTCTCAATACTGTCGCTTCTTCCGGAACGGCTTTAACCGGCGAACAGCTGCTTCTTTTGAAGCGCTTCAGCAGCAATCTTGCCCTTTCTTTTGATATGGATAATGCCGGCCAATTGGCGGCGGATCGCGGCATCCGCGAAGCCATGTCTCTGGATATGAATATTAAGATTATTACTTTGCCGAAGCAGTATAAAGATCCGGACGAATGCCTGCGCGCCAATCCGGAAGATTTTAAGCAGGCCGTCATTAATTCGCGGCCGATGATGGAATATTATTTTGATAAAGTGACCACCGATCGCGATTTACATAAATTAAGCGAGAAAAAAGAAGTGTCGCGCCTGATGCTGAACATGATTGTGAAATTGGCGAATAAGATCGATCAAGACTACTGGTTCCAGCGCTTGAGCGACAGCGTGGCTATCTCCGAGCAAATTCTGCGAGAAACCGCGGCTGACGTTAAACCGGAGAAGACGACTGGCGTTACAGTAAGTGTTAAGAATGAATCTTTGCCGCCAACGGTTAGTATCAGCCGGGAAGAGCGCCTTTCCGAAATATTGTTAGCCCTTTTGCTTAAATCTCCGGAATTTATCCTTTACACCGCTTCCCATTTGGAGCCGGAGGATTTGGCCGGGGAAGTACAGTCGGCGTTTTACAAGAACTTGATTATCTATTATAATAAGTTTACCGCGCTCGACTACAATTCTTTTCGCTTATATTTGCAAGAACAAGCCGATGGGAGTGCGGAAATTTGCGATCGGCTCGTTCTCCTGGGAGAAAAAGATTATTATAATTACGACGCTAATCAGCTTAAAGCCGAGGTTACCAAAATTTTGCTGGAATTGAAAAAATTCAGCCTCAAGCGGCGTATTAAGTCTATGCAAGAGCAAATCGGTAAAGCCGAGGCCGGTAATCAGACAGAAGGTCTGGATATCCTGATGACCGAAATGAAAAATTTAACCGATCAACTAAATTCGCTTCAAATTCTTTAAGAAAAAAATTTATGGCGATTAAAAAAAATATTAAAAAAACCGGGAAGCCGATCGGGAAGAAACCAGCGGCCTCAGTCAAGAAAGCACCGGCCAAAAAAATTGTGAAAAAATCCGTACCCATAAAGAAAGTTATTCCCGTCAAAAAACCGGCCGTGAAAAAGCCGGTGGTTTTGGCGAAGAAAGCCGGATCGAATAAAACAATAAAAAAAGCGGCGCCGCTTTCAAAAAAGACTATTCCCGTTAAAAAATCAGGAACAATCGTCAAGAAAACTCCGGAAAAAATTATCGAAAGACCGGCGCGGGAAATTGTGAAACCGAGCGAAGAACAGATGAAAAAATTATTGGAAAAAGGCCATCTGCGCGGCTTTGTCACAGAAACCGAATTATTATATCTCTTTCCGGAAGTGGAGGAGTATGTTTATGATTTTGATGTTTTTTTGGGAGATTTACAAAAGTGCGGCATCCGCATTGCCGAAGATTCCGGCCGGATTTTGGACGTGCAAGAAAAAAATCCGCAGATTACTTCCGCCAAAGCGGCCGCGGCCGTTACCTTTGATCTATCCAAATTAAGCGCCGATTCTATTCAGATGTATTTAAAAGAGATTGGTAAAGTGCCACTTTTAACCGGCGATGAAGAAGTGGAGCTGGCCAAGCGCAAAGAGAAGGGCGATAAGGAAGCGGAAAAGAAGATTATTGAAGCGAATTTACGCTTGGTCGTTTCCATCGCCAAAAAATTTGCCGGGGCTAAGGGTTTAAGTCTGCTTGATTTGATTCAAGAGGGAAATATCGGTTTATTCAGAGCCGTGGAAAAATTTGAGTACCGCAAGGGCTATAAGTTTTCAACTTACGCGACTTGGTGGATTCGGCAAGCGATTACCCGCGCTTTGGCCGATCAGAGCCGGACTATCCGCATCCCGGTTCATATGGTGGAAACGATAAATAAATTTCAGCAGGTTCAGCGCACTTTGATCCAGGAATTAGGCCGCGAGCCTTTAGCTGAAGAGATTGCCGCTGAAATGGGAGAAGATATTGAAAAAGTTCGATATATTATTAAGATTTCTCAGGATACGATTTCTTTGGAAACCAGCATCGGCGACGATGAGGAAGATTCTACCTTGGAAGATTTTATCGAAGACGTGAAGAACGTTACTCCGGATCGCGCCGCCGCTTTGCAGCTTCTGCGCGATTACGTCAAGAATATTGTCGCTCAACTTTCGCCGCGGGAACAGAAAATTTTGGAAATGCGTTTTGGTCTAGCCGATGGCGTGGCTCATACTTTGGAAGAAGTCGGGCAGGAGTTTGAAGTTACTCGGGAACGTATTCGCCAGATTGAGAGCAAAGCCCTGGAAAAAATTCGTAAGCTTAAAGGATTGGAGAAATTAAGAGATTATTAATTTTGCCAGGTTATATATAAAAAATTCCTGAAATCAGCGAAAAAACATCCCTTGACTTGCCCTCTTTTTTCTTCTAAAATAGAGGAGAAATGTTGAATCCAACATTTTTTGTTTATAACAATTTAATAATTCCCAGGTAGCGCAGCGGTAGCGCAGTTGGCTGTTAACCAATTGGTCGTGGGTTCGAATCCCACCCTGGGAGCCAGATGTCACAGAGTGACGAGCAAAGAGGGCAGCATAGCCCTCTTTTGCTTTTATACTAGCCAACTTTCTATCTACTACAATGAGTTCTGAAAACACTTGTGTGGCAAACACATGTTTTTCGTTATCAAGAGCGTTTTTGTAGTAAACATTAGCCATTTTTATCAGTTCTGAAAAGGTCATGACGTATTTTAGCATTTCATTAGCGGCTTCTTGATGAGCATTAGTTTTCTTTTCAATTTTCTCTAGTTCGGAGTTTAGGCGCTTTTCTTCCTTGGCAATTTCTTCCATGCTCATGCTATTTGCTCGGAGTAAGCTGATCTTGTTTTTGGTTATGTAATTTAAATCAGCGTATACTCGCTTTCTTTCTTGATTCAAGTCATCTAATTCTTTTTCTCGGCTTGAGGCGATCTTGTCTAGTCCAGTGTGAGCACGAGCTTCAATTTCTCTTTTTTCTTCATCACTAAGTTCCGTCTTCTCTAAAAAATCAATTACTAGCTCATCGATAAGTTTTTCGTTAATGTTTTTTTCCTGATTACAACAATCATCTTTGCAGCGTGAATAATAATAGTTGATACCTTTCTTTTGATAAGGAGAATAAGAGCGGCCACAGGAGCATTTCACTATATTCCTGTAAGTAAAAAAATCTCTATCAACGTAATGGATGGTTATATTTCTTTCTTTCAGGGTTTCTTGGACCTTATTAAATAGAGATATGTCTATCAAGGCTTGGTGTCGGCCGTTGATATAGTTTTCGCCTTTACGACTTATCTTAAGTTTTCCGATGTAGAAGGGGTTATTTAAGATATTCTCAATAGTTTTGTTGTTTACCGGCCGGCCGACTTTATCGATTGTGCCGACTTCCATTCCCGAAAGAATTTCATCTTTAGTTCTTTTACGCCGGCTCGGTTTAGTTGTTAATCCTTGCTGATTCGCCCATTTAGCTAATTGGAACAAGCTCCACTCTCCGGTCGAGTAAAGTTCAAAAATCCTTTTTACTATTGACGCTCTCTCTGGGTCGATTGGCTTATCATCCGAGCCGTTATCTAGATATCCGATGGGAGACATATAAATGCATCGGCCTTCTGAGCGAAGTTTTTCTGCGGCTGCTTTTACTTTCTCACTTATTACTCGAGAGTAGTGGGCGGCAAACATACCATCTATATCCATATGTAAAGCCCCTGAACTACTTTTTTCGTAGTTAGCTTGTATGAAGCGAATATCTACGCCGCAATCCATCAAGTTTTTGATTATTAATCCGTCATGTTCATTACGGCTTATTCTGTCCCAGCAAAGGCAAATAATTCCTTTAAATTCGTGATTAAGAAGTGATTGAGCCATGACCTGAAACTTGGGGCGCTCTACTTTATATTCCACAGTACCATCCCCCTTCATTTTTATTCCGGAAGTCTTGAAGGCTGTATGTTTTTCTCTGATGACACCATTTTCACATAAGCCATCCTGATTGAAGTCAGAGGCAATTTTTAAATCATGGCTTTCTGCATAACACAGGCATTGGCCGATCTGATAATCAATTGAGTTCTTTTGATTATCGGCATCATCAGTGCTTTTCCTAGTATAAATCAGGTAGGAATCCTTGTAATCATTGTTTTTATTAGTGTTTTTCATATTTTTTTGGTTCAGCAACACAATACCCTAGAAGTTACTTATTATCCAGTTTATTCTTAGAAGGAGGAAAAATTTGACCATCTTTGATGGTGTAACCCTCTCTTATGAGACGGTCATGGATAGTCTTGAGGGCAGCATAAATACCAGAGAAGTTATCTATCTCTGCTTGGGAGAAAATGAAATTGTTAGTTTCATTTTCATTCATATTTTTTGTTATTAAGAGCGAGCTTGTTAGTCAATGATTTACGCATCTCGTCTAGTGTGCGGTTCATTTTTTCTTGCTCCTCTGGAGTTCGTTCCCGCTTTGCAAAAACAGCTTCCTTATTTTCTTCCTTAATATCTTCCTTATGTCTGACTGAACAGGACAGTTGAGTATCTTGAAATAATACACTAGGAATTTTTAAAGTAGTCAGTTTTCCTGCGCCACCGCTTAACTGTATTACTAGACCGTACGCTTTAAGATGTTTGATTGATTTGATAACTGTGTTTTTATTTATATTAAGTTCATCAGATATCCTTCTAGAGCCGACAAAGGTTTCGCCTTTGCTGTTTGCATGACGGCAAAGAGCCACATAAACTATTTGTTCATACGGCGTTAATGTTTTAGCTAGTCGATCTATAAAATCGTCAGTCATCCAAAATTTTCCATTTTTTGTTTTCATACCTTTTTTAAAATCAAAACCCCGGAAAGGTGAAAACCGGGGCCGTGATTTTTATACATGATGGCCATCACCTTTGTTGATAGCAATCAAAAAACCGCTATCTAATTGTAGAATAGCGGTTAATGAAATAATGAAATACCTACATTTCACTAGCTAGATGGAATGTCACCTTTTCGAAGTTTTTTCTGTCGAGCAATTATTTGTTTTATATTGTCAGATGAGTAGTCTTTGCCATATTTTTCCTTTATTATTTTGCTTATGACGTCTTCCTTATAAGGCTTTTTGATGTTGTATTGTGTGGATAATTCCTTTTTTGAGCGGAGAGAAAGGTAATATATTTGTTCATGTATTTTTCTATCTTCTTCTTTAATTGGTCTGATAATTCTTGGTTTTCCAGCCCACTGTAGATTCATGTAATCTCGTATTACGTTCCAGTTCTTATCAATAAATTTCTTTATATCTTCCTTGCTGGCTAAATCCGATATGTACAGGGTGATAAATGGTTGATGCCCATTTTTCCATCGTCTTGCTGTTGATGTTTCTCCAATGTTGGCAATTGTTTCGTAGTCTAATTCGCAGGTGGTGCGATTTAATGTCTTTGCAGAGAAAGGTAGTATCTTATTCCTGCATACGTAATAATCAATAAGCCATCTAGATGAAACTGGGAGTGAGTATTTCATAAATAAATTATAAATATCTTCCCAGTATTCGCTTGCTTCTTCGGATGACAAATTGGAGTACCAGTGTATACTGGTTCCATAATCCTGCACAGATTTTAACCAATTAAAAAGTTAATTCC
>CAZIHD010000017.1:0-15389 GCA_964539015.1 uncultured Gammaproteobacteria bacterium | reverse complement strand
AACCACTTTTACCGAAAGAGTCCTTTTTTATACCGGCAAAAAGTATAAAATTGGAGAAGTGCATGAAGGCGCCGCGGAAATGGATTGGATGGAGCAAGAGAAAGAGCGTGGCATCACGATTACTTCCGCCGCCACTACTTGTTTTTGGAAGGGCAATAAGATTAATATTATCGATACTCCCGGACACGTTGATTTCACCGTCGAAGTGGAACGCTCTTTGCGTGTTCTAGACGGCGCGATTGCTGTCTTTGACGGCCAGGCCGGAGTTGAACCGCAATCGGAAACCGTTTGGCGCCAAGCGGACAAATATAATGTTCCTCGTCTCTGCTTTGTCAATAAAATGGATAAGATGGGCGCTGATTTTTACATGAGCCTTGATTCCATCAAGAAGCGCTTGAATGCAAAAGCGGCGGCGATGCAGTTGCCGATCGGCGCCGAAGATTATCTCACCGGCGTCATTGATTTGCTCGATCGCAAAGCTTATACTTTCGCCGGTAATTTCGGTGAAAATGTTACTGAAATTGCTATTCCTGAGGATATGAAAGAAAAGGTGGAAAAATTCCGAGCCGAACTTGTCGAAAGGGCTGTGGAATGCGACGAGGCAACCATGGAAAAATATTTAGCCGGTGAAGAGATTAGTGTTGAAGAATTAAAGCAAGCCATCCGCAAAGGAGTGATTGCCAACGCTATTTATCCGGTTTTATGCGGCACGGCTTTGCAAAATATCGGCATCCAATTTGCGCTTGATGCAGTTAATGATTTTTTACCGTCACCACTGGATGTTCCGGAAATTGATGCCACCGATGTTGATGATCCGGAAAAGAAATATCCGGTCAGCGCCAAAGACGACGCTCCTTTTATCGGTTTGGCTTTTAAAATTGCCACCGATCCTTTTGTCGGCAAACTTTGTTTTGTCCGCGTCTATCAGGGCGTCCTCCAATCCGGTTCTTATATTGTCAATGCTTCGACGGGCAATAAAGAACGCGTCGGCCGTTTGGTCCGCATGCATTCCAATCACCGTGAAGAAATAAAAGAAATTTACGCCGGCGATATCGCCGCGGTTATCGGTTTAAAAAATACTACTACCGGCAATACTCTCTGTGATGAAAATCGGCCGGCTTTGCTGGAATCAATTGTGTTTCCGGAACCGGTAATTAAGATTGCCGTCGAACCAAAAACGAAAGCGGATCAAGAAAAAATGGGGGTCGCTCTTCAGCGTTTAGCCGAAGAAGATCCGACTTTCCGAGTAGAGACGGACGAAGAAACGAATCAGATTTTGATTTCCGGCATGGGCGAATTACATTTAGATATTATTGTCGACCGCATGAAGCGCGAATTCGGCGTGGAGGCCAATGTCGGTAATCCACAAGTATCTTATCGTGAAACCATTACTCAGAAAGCGGAGGCTGAACATAAATATATCAAACAATCAGGCGGCCGCGGACAATATGGGCATTGCTGCCTGCGCGTGGAACCGAATGAAGAAGGCAAGGGTTACGAATTTATCGATGAAGTTAAAGGCGGCGTTATTCCAAAAGAATATATTCCGGCGATTGAAAAAGGTGTCCGCGAAGGCTTGCAGTCCGGCGTAGTTGCCGGCTTTCCGATGGTCGATGTAAAAGTGGCGGTTTATTACGGCAGTTATCATGAAGTTGATTCTTCCGAAATAGCTTTTAAGATGGCCGGTATTTTTGCTTTTAAAGACGCTTGCCAGAAAGCGAAACCGATTTTACTGGAGCCAATTATGAAAGTCGAAGTTACAACCCCGGAAGAATATATGGGCAATATCATCGGCGACTTAAATTCTAAACGCGGACAGATTGAAGAAATGATTGATCGGCCGAATAAGATTAAGGCAATTAAGGCGAAGGTGCCGTTGGCGGAAATGTTCGGCTATGTCACCGCTTTGCGTTCAATGTCGCAAGGGCGGGCTAACTCGACTATGGAATTTTCCCATTATAGCGAAGTGCCGAGAAATGTTTTGGAACAGATTAAAGAAAAAACCGGTAAATAAAAAATTATGACTTTTAAGGGCGAATTAAAAGAACCAGACTTAGCCCAATTAGATAATGATGCGGACTTCAAGCCCAAATCAGTTTTGGAAAACGTAGAAATTACCAATCATGATCAGGAACAGGAAGATGATATTGAAAAAATGGAAACGGCTTTAAGCGAATATTGCGCTCAGCATGGCAACCCAATTAATATCTGGAAGTCTGGGAGCAAGATTGAAAAAGAACCGCAACTTAATCCATCCTTGTTGACAGAAAATATAAGTCAGCAGACCAAAGATTTTTTACGATCAACTTTGATTAAGATGGTCAACTTCATCCACGCTCCCATTTTTACGGATACTTTTCATAAAGATCATGATGCGAGGAGAAAATGGGAAAGAGAAACAATCTTGACAGATGAAAATTTAGCGAAATATTATCAGCGCAATCGATTAAATGTTAATAATTGGAGCGTTTTTCGGAGTTTAAATGAGCTTTTGCAGGATAATTTAAGAGAATTGCCCGAAAATATCACCAGGAGGGTTAATAATTTAATTATCGCTACCGGTACTCAATTTTCGGAAATGGAAAAGCCTTTAATTCCCGATGAATATACATACAATAAAAAATTATCCGATGAAGAAAAAGTGGCTTTGATGCCGGAGCTTGAACGAGTGACCAAAGCCTTGATCAAGATAATTTCCGAATAATTTTTAAGGAAAAATAAAAAATAAAAGACAGGAGGTTCGATTTTATGCGCCAACAATTAAAAAAAGCCTTAAAATTAGCCAGAAAAACCAATGATGCCATCATCTTCTTTGATGCGGAAACTCCGGAAGATTCTTTTGCCATTATTGACCTTGATCGTTATGAAAAAATGGTAAATCCTGAAATATTAGATAAAAAAGAAGCAGTGTTTAAACCAAGTTTGACAGAAGAAGATTTAACTGATAAAATAAACTCCGAAATCTCAACTTGGAAAAATCAGGACGAAGCTCAATATTTGGCTGAAGAAAGCAAATCTAGAAAGAATTGGAATATTCCTCCTCAGATTAAAGATAAAGCTGAAAGCAAAGGTTAAATTTTACAAATATTAATTAATTTCACGGCTGGTTTCCTCTTATAGGAAAGAAACCCCATTCGGGGGCCGTAAGCATAAAAACATGGCAGAAAAATTTGAACGTAACAAACCCCATGTCAATGTCGGCACTATCGGCCACGTCGATCATGGAAAAACCACTTTAACCGCTGCAATGTTGGCGGTTTTCGGCGCCCGTGGTATGAGCGCCTCTAAAAAAGGTGTTAGCGAAATTGATGCTGCTCCCGAAGAGCGCGAACGCGGTATTACCATCGCGACTGCACACGTAGAGTATGAATCCGCCACTCGTCATTACGCGCACGTTGATTGTCCTGGACACGCCGATTATGTCAAAAACATGATTACCGGCGCCGCTCAGATGGACGGTGCGATTTTGGTTGTGTCCGCCACTGACGGCCCGATGCCGCAGACTCGCGAACACATCGTCCTTGCCCGTCAAGTCGGCGTTCCTTATATCATTGTTTTCTTGAATAAGTGCGATATGGTGGAAGATAAGGAATTAATCGATCTGGTTGAAGAAGAAATTCGCGATTTATTAAAGAAATATGAATTTCCGGGCGATACTACTCCGATTATCCGCGGCAGCGCTTTGAAAGCTTTAGAAAATCCTAACGGCCCCGATGCCGAGCCGATTATGGAATTAATGAAGCAATTGGACGAATATATTCCGTTACCTCCGCGCGATATCGATCATCCTTTCTTGATGCCGATTGAAGATATTTTCTCCATTGAAGGCCGCGGTACCGTTGTTACTGGCCGTATTGAGCGCGGTATTATCAAGATCGGTGATGAAGTGGAAATCGTGGGTTTGATGGACACCAAAAAAACCACGATTACCGGTGTGGAAATGTTTAACAAATCTTTGGATCAAGGCCAGGCTGGCGATAATGCCGGTTTGTTGCTCCGCGGTACCAAGAAAAATGAAGTCGAACGCGGCCAGGTTTTATGCAAACCGGGTACCGTTACCCCTCATTCTGAATTTGAAGCTCAGATTTACGTTTTATCTAAAGAAGAAGGCGGTCGTCATAAACCTTTCTTTAAGGGTTATAAACCGCAGTTTTATATCCGCACCACTGATGTTACCGGTGAAGTAGAATTGCCGGCTGGCACCGAAATGGTTATGCCTGGCGATACCGTCACCATTACCGTTAAATTGATTGTCCCGGTCGCTTTGGAAGAGAAGCAACGTTTTGCTATCCGTGAAGGCGGCCGCACAGTCGGCGCTGGCGCGGTAGTTAAGATTATCAAGTAAATCAGCACTTAGGCCCGCTTCTGTAAATTACAGAGCGGGCTTGTAGTGTTTATTTATCAATAAAATTAAGAAACATAAACGTACATTTTTCTATGTCTGAACCCAAGAAAGAGGAGAAGGATTACAAACAGAGAATCCGCATTAAGATCAAAGCTTTTGATCACAAGATCATAGACCAGTCCACGAAGACGATCATTGATACAATTGAACGCAGCGACGCCAGTTTTTTTGGTCCGATTCCTTTACCGACCGAAAAACATAAATACACGGTCAATCGTTCCACCTTTGTGCATAAAGATGCGCGCGATCAGTATGAAATGCGCGTTCATAAGCGCATTATCGATATCATTGATCCGAGCGCCAAGACCATCGAAGATCTGACAAATTTAAATTTGCCGGCTGGGGTTGACGTCGAGATAAAAATGCAGTAAAATAAAATCAAATATTGATTAAATGCCGCTTGGGCGAAAACCAGTAACTCTCAGGTAGAATTACCGAAGAAAGTGCCGGTTAACCGATAAGCGGTTTAGGGAGAAAACAGCAAGAAAACAAAAAAAATAAAATTGAGGGCAGGGAGGAAGTGCACAATTTTTTACCTTTTGTTTTTAAGGCTGGTATATTTACCAGTTTTTTGTTTTAAACATATATGAAATTCATTCTAGGTAAGAAAATGCAAATGACCCAGATTTGGGATAAAGATAAGGTTTTGGCGGTTACCCCGGTCTTAGCCGGTCCTTGCGTGGTTACTCAGGTCAAGACTTTGGCTGCCGATAAATACGCCGCCGTTCAATTGTCCTTTGGTGAACGCAAAGAAAAAAATTTGAATAAACCGCAAAGAGGACATTTTAAAAAAGCCGGTGTTTTACCGATGCATGTCCGTGAATTTCGTAATGAAGAAAATAAAATTGAAATTAAAATTGGCGATCAGATTAGCGCGGCCACTTTTGCCGCCGGCGATATTATTGATGTTACCGGTACTTCCAAGGGTTGTGGTTTCCAGGGCGTAGTTAAGCGCCATGGTTTCCAGGGCGGCCGTAAAAGCCACGGTAACAAAGATCAGTTACGGATGCCCGGTTCTGTCGGCGCCAAAGGTCCGGCTCATATCTTTAAAGGTATGCGCATGGGCGGCCGGATGGGCAATGAACGGGTAACGATTCAAAATCTGACGATTGCCAGTGTTGATGCAGAAAATAATATTTTATACATCAAAGGCGCCGTGCCTGGTGCTAATGGCGGTTTATTGATGATTAAGGGTGCCGGTGAATTACTTCTGAATACCGCTCCGATAATTGCAGATCCGATTAAAGAAGAAGTAAAAGCTGAAGCCGTTCCGGCGGTTGAAGAAGCTGTCGTGGTTGAAGCCGCTCCGGCGGTTGAAGAAAAGCCGATTGAAGCCCTTCCTGAAGAAGAAAAAACAGTGGAACCGGCCGCTTAATTCATAATTCGTCATTCGTAATTATCTATATGTCCATCAAAGTAAAAGTTTATAATCAAAGTGCCGCACCGGTTAAGGATCTCGATCTTTCCGCTAAAGTTTTCGGTTTAAAAGCTAACGCCGATCTCTTGCATCAGGCAGTAATTACCCAGCAAGCGAACGAACGTCAGGTTTTGGCCCACACCAAAGATCGCAGCGAAGTAAAAGGCGGAGGCAAGAAACCGTGGAAGCAGAAAGGTACCGGCCGCGCGCGCGTCGGTTCCAGCCGTTCTCCTTTATGGATTGGCGGCGGCGTCACTTTCGGCCCGACCAAAGATCGTAATTTTTCAAAAAAATTAAATAAAAAAATGCGCCAGCAAGCGATTTTGATGGCTTTATCCGATAAGATCGCTCAATCCAGCCTGGTAATTATCGATACTCTGAAAATGGCAGAATTCAAAACGAAGCAATTCGACGCCATGTTAAAAGCTTTCGAAAAGAGTGTTTTGCCGGCGGATCGCCGCAGCTTACTGGTAATTAATAGTGAAAAGGATGAAAAAGCAAGATATTCCGGCCGCAATCTTAAAGGCGTTACTTTTATCAATCCAGAAAATATCAATATTGTTGCTCTCTTGTCTTCCCGCCAGGTATTGATGACCGAAGAAGGCATCAAAGCTCTGGAAAAACAGCACGGGCAAAAATAATATGTTGTTACCCTGAGCAAAGTCGAGGGGTCTAATGAATATCGAATTAATCATATGGCTTTATTTGGAACAAAACAAACCAGCGCTGCCAAATCTTCCGATAACAAGAAAGACGGTAAAGTTAAAGAAGTTAAGGAAGTAAAAAAACCGGTCAAAGCAGAAGCGGAAACAAATATGCAGGAATTATATGCTGCTGATAATGCCGAAAAGAAGGCGGTTAAAGGCAAAAAAGCGGCCGCTTCCCGTTATGATGGCGCTTTCCGCACTTTAGTCAAACCGCTTATCACCGAAAAAGCGACTGAACTTAATACTGAAAATAAATATGCTTTTGTAGTTTCTCGAGCGGCCAATAAAATTGAAGTGGCGAAAGCGATTTTTGCCGTTTACGGCGTGAAACCGGTGAGCGTCAATATTATTTCCATGAAAGGGAAGTGTGTTACTCGCGGCCGTATTCGCGGCCAGCGCAAAGATTGGAAGAAAGCCATCGTTACCTTAAAGAAGGGCGAGAGCATTAAAATTTACGAAGGAGTCTAAGCCGATTCGTAATTGATTAGAGTTTGCAATTTAATTCGTAATTGATCATATGGGTATCAAAAAAGTACAAGCTAATACTCCTGGCCGCCGCGGCGCCACTTTTGATGATTGTGCCGACATTACTAAAACTACTCCGGAAAAAAGTTTGATTGTCATCAAGAAAAAAACTAGCGGCCGCAACAGCCAAGGCAAAATTACCGTTCGTCATCGCGGCGGCGGAGAAAAAAGATATATCCGCTTGGTTGATTTTAAGCGCGATAAATTTGAAATTCCGGCCACGGTAGCCGCGATTGAATACGATCCGAACCGCGGCGCCCGTTTAGCTTTATTGAATTACGCTGACGGTGAAAAGCGTTATATTATCGCCCCGGCCGGTTTAGTTGTCGGTGAAAAAGTTTTAAGTTCTAAAAATTTAATTGAAATCAAACCGGGCAATGCCATGCCTGTTCAACATATTCCCGCCGGCGTCGCTATCTATAATCTGGAATTTGAACCCGGCCGCGGCGCCCGTATCGCCCGCGGTGCCGGCAACGCCGTTTTTGTCATGGGTGTTGAAGGTAAATATGCGCAGGTGAAGATGCCGAGCGGTGAAATTCGTTTAGTAAAAAAAGAATGTTTGTGCACGGTCGGCCAAGTTAGCAATCAAGATAAGCGCCACATTGTTTTAGGTAAAGCCGGGCGCAGCCGCCATATGGGTATCCGTCCGACTGTCCGCGGCACCGCCATGAATCCGGTTGATCATCCTCACGGCGGCGGTGAAGGCAATCAGTCCATCGGTCTCCGCCATCCTAAGACTCCTTGGGGCAAGCCCGCTTTCGGCGTTAAAACTCGCCGCAAACATGCTTCCAATAAATTAATTATTAAGCGCCGGGCGAAGAGGAAATAATTCATAAATTTACAAGCATATGTCAAGAAGTTTGAAAAAAGGACCCTATATTAATCTGCGCATCCTGAAGAAAGTGCAGGATCTTAAGCCTGGCGACAAGACCGTCATCAAGGTTTGGGATCGAGCCTGCACCGTCGTTCCGCAGATGGTCGGTTTGACGATCGCTGTCCATAACGGTAAACAGCATGTTCCGGTGTATATTGTAGAAAATATGGTCGGCCATCGTTTAGGCGAATTTGCTCCGACTCGGAAATTTGTTTCCCATGGCGGCAAGATCGCCAAAGCTCAAGCTTCCTCCGCTAAGAGCGGCAAATAATTAAAAGACCAGGCGGTTGCGTGCAAAATGTGCTAAGTCCGCCGACAAGCGAACCCTATGGAAATCAAAGCAAGTTTAAACCATTTAAGAATGTCTCCGCGCAAAGTGCGTTTGGTGATTGATGTTGTCCGCAAATTGCCGGTCGATAAGGCTTTGGAACAATTACAATTTTTGGATAAGCTCGCGGCCGAACCGGTGGCGAAATTAATCAAATCTGCCATTGCCAACGCCGACCATAACTTTAATTTGGATAAAGATAATCTTTTTATCAAAGCGATTAATGCGGATGAAGGCGTAACTTTAAAGCGCTGGATGCCGAAGGCTCATGGCCGAGCGACGGTCATCCGTAAGCGCGGCTGCCATATCCATGTCACTTTGGCGGAAATAGTCGAAAGCGGTAAAAAGACGGCTCGTAAAGAAAAGGTGGAAGCGCCGGTTAAATTAGAACAGATGGCGGCTGAAGCTGAAAAAAGGGCTACCACTACCGCCAAGAAAGAGGGGGCAAAATCTACCGGCAAAGTCAAAACAGACGCCAAATCAGGCAAAGGCTTCACCACTAAAGTTTTTAACCGCAAAGCGGGCAGCAAATAAGTTTTTAAAAGCAATTAATACGTATCACCAATCGTATGGGTAAAAAAGTAAATCCAAAAGTAATGCGCTTAGGCGTTATCACTACCTGGCCTTCCGTCTGGTTTGAGGGCGGCAGGAATTATATTAAGAATATCCAGCAGGATATTGCTATTCGCAAACATCTGATTAAGACGATGCGCGAGGCCGGTATTGATAAAGTGGAAATAATTCGGAGCTTGAATAAGATCACGATTGATATTTGGACAGCTAAACCCGGATTAGTTATCGGCCGCGGCGGTAATGGCGTGGAAGATTTAAAGAAAAAGATTCACGATCAATTTTTACGCAATTTTCGGATGGGTGAAATTAATTTGAATATCAAGGAAGTAAGCCGCCCGCAGCTTAGCGCTCAGATTGCCGTCCAGTCTATGATTATGGATTTGGAAAAGCGCATGCCTTTCCGTAAAGTGATGAAACAGTTGATTGCTCGGGTTGAACGTGGCGGCGCCCTCGGCGTTAAAGTGCAGATTGCCGGCCGTCTCAACGGGGCGGAAATTGCTCGAACTGAGAAATTAGTTTCCGGCAAAGTGCCCTTGCAGACTTTGCGCGCCGATATTGATTATGCCCGTGGCGCTGCTCATACCAGCTATGGTGCCATCGGCATTAAAGTTTGGATTTATAAAGGTGAAATATTTGAAAAAGATAAAGATAGTAAAGGCGAACCGATTGTCGCTTAAATAAAAAATTAAAAGATTTTCTACCGATATGTTAATGCCCAAGAAAACTAAATACCGGAAAGACCATAAACGCCGCCGCGGCGGTGTCGCTAGCCGTACGATTGAAGTAAGTTTCGGCAGTTATGGCTTAAAAGCAACGACTGAACATTGGATTAATTCCCGACAGATCGAAGCCGCTCGCCGTGTTTTGACTCGTTACATCAAGAAAACCGGCAAGCTTTGGATCAGAATTTTTCCGGATAAGCCGGTAACCGCTCATGGCGGAGAAATCCCGATGGGTAAAGGTAAGGGTGCGGTTGATTATTATGTCGCTGTGGTCAAACCGGGAACTGTGATGTTTGAAATGGAAGGTTTAGATAAGGAAACGGCAGTCAAGGCCATGACTTTAGCTTCACATAAATTACCGGTTAAATGCCGAGTTATCAGCAAATAACGTTTCCGGCCTGTAAAACTATTTTAAAAACAATATGGAAATGAAAGAGCTTAAAACTAAAAGTCCGGCGGAATTACATCAATTACTCGCCCAATCCCGGGAAAAGCTGCGTGAATTACGCTTCAAGGATTCTAATCGCCAGCTGAAAAATATTCGGGAAATCAGAGAAGTTCGGGAAACAGCCGCCCGGATCCTAACGGTGCTTAACACCAAAGCTTAAATTATATTTTTATGCCCGCAAAAAAACAAGTCGAAAAAACCGAAAAAATAATTACGACCGTTCCGGCTAAGGCTGTTAAGATCAGCAAGAGTTTCCATGGCGTCGTTGTTAGCACTAAAGCCGGCAAAACTGCCGTTGTTAAGGTGGAATCGGTTAAAATGGATAAAAAATACCGCAAGCGCTATTCCGTCAGCCGCCTTTATCAGGTTCATGATGAAAATAACCGCTGCCAGGTCGGCGCCAAGGTAACTTTTATTGAGTGCCGCCCTTTAAGCAAGAGCAAGCGTTGGCGGATAATTGAGAACTAAATTCAAGTTGGCCGTTACGAACCTTAATCGGATCGGCGGCGAACGATATTGGTATGATTCAAGTACAGACAAGATTAAAAGCAGCCGATAATTCCGGCGCGAAAGAAGTAATGTGTATCCGCGTTCTTGGCGGTTATCGCAAGCGTTACGCCCATGTCGGTGATATTATCATCGGTACGGTTAAAAGCGCTTCGCCGCATGCGGCTATCAAAAAGAGCGATATTGTTAAAGCCGTCATCGTCCGCACTAAAAAGGAAATTCGCCGCCAGGATGGAACTTATGTCCGTTTTGATGATAATGCTTGCGTCATTATTATTGATAAGGAAAAAAAGGATCCGAAAGGCACGAGAATTTTTGGTCCGGTGGCCAGGGAAGTGCGCCGCGCCGGTTTTGTGAAAATTGCTTCCTTAGCTCCTGAAGTTTTATAATTAAGCGTGCCATTGAATATATGCGTATCAAGAAAAATGACAATGTCAAAATATTAGCCGGCAAAGACAAAGGTAAAAGCGGCAAAGTTTTGCAAGTCCTGCCGGAAGAAGGCCGGGTGAGCGTTGAAGGTTTGAATCTGCTTGTGAAACACATGCGCCCGAATCGCGAAGGCGAAAAGGGACAGCGGATAGAATTTCCGGCTTTTATCAATACTTCTAACGTCGCTTTGGTCTGTCCTGCCTGCGGCCGTCAGACTCGCCCCGGCGTGAAAATCGTTGCCGGCGAAAAAGGCACCAAAAAATATCGGGTCTGCAAAAAATGCCAGGCCGTAATCGAGTAATTTTAATCCTATGCGTTTAAAAGAAAAATATCAAAAAGAAATCGTTCCGAAATTAAAAGAGCAATTTTCTTATAAGAATAGCCTGTTGGTGCCGCGTTTACAGAAGGTTGTCATTAATATTGGTTTCGGCAAACACGCCAAAGAAAAAGAAGCGATTAGCGATATTGAAAAAGCTTTAACCAAGATTAGCGGCCAGAAACCGATTATGACTAAAGCGAAAAAATCAATTTCCGCTTTTAAGGTTCGCGAAGGTCAGGTTATCGGCGCGGTCGCGACTTTGCGCGGCGAACGGATGTATGATTTCGTGGAAAAATTGGTGAATATTACTTTTCCGCGAGTACGCGATTTCCGCGGTATCAGCGACAAAGGCGTGGATCGCAGCGGCAATATGACTGTCGGCTTGAAGGATTATTCTTGTTTTCCGGAATTAAGGGCGGAAGATGTAGATCAGGTTTATGGTTTGGAAATCTGCCTGAATACTAATGCCCGGACTCGCCAAGAAGGCCTGGCACTTTTCACCGCTTTTGGTTTTCCTTTTAAGAAGAACGAAAAATAATTTACCTATTTATATATGGCAAGAACAGCTCTCATCGTCAAAGCGAAGCGCAAACCGAAATTTTCTACCCGCAAGATCAACCGTTGCTGGCGTTGCGGCCGCAATCACGGCTATATGCGCGATTTTGGCTTGTGCCGTATCTGCTTCCGCGAATTAGCCGATAACGGCGACCTGCCGGGCATTACGAAATCTAGCTGGTAAATTCCGGCCGCCAATATTATCTAAACATAGAATAAAAATATGACAGATCCAATCGCAGACATGTTTACAAGAATCCGCAATGCTGCCGCGGTCCGCAAGGCCGAGGTAGTGATGCCGATGAGTAAGATGAAATACGAGATCGCCAAGATCCTAGAGAAAGAGGGCTGGATCAGCCGGGCAGAAATTATTGCCGGCGGACTCAATGCTCGTCACAGCCAATTCGATCAACTGAAACTCGTTTTGAAATACCAGAAGAATGGTAAATCTTATATCAACGGTATCAAGCGCGTCAGCAAGACCGGCGCTCGGGTTTATGTGGGCAAAGAAGCTATTCCGACCGTTTTAAATAATTTCGGTATCGCCATTTTATCAACTTCGGCCGGTTTAATGACGAATAAAGATGCTCGTCGACAGAATATCGGCGGCGAACTGATCGGCGAAGTGTACTAAATTTAATCGAAGAATATATGTCTCGTTTAGGAAAATTACCAATCAATCTCCCGGAAGGCGTTAGCGCTCAATTTCAGAATGGCCGCTTAACGGTTAAAGGGCCGAAGGGCGAACTCGTCCGCGAAATAAAAGCTCCCGCCAAGATAGAAATCGCTGAAGGGGTTTTACACGTGGCTGTTGATTTGGCCGCTAAAGACGCCAGCGCTTATTGGGGTTTATATCGCGCTTTGGTCAATAATATGGTGCAGGGAGTCAAAATCGGCTTTTCTAAAAAATTAGAAATTAACGGCGTCGGCTACCGCGCGGCAGTTAGCGGCAACAAGCTTAATCTCAACCTCGGTTATTCTCATCCGATTGAATTTGTCTTACCGGCCGGCATTAGCGCCGCGGTTGAAGGTAATGTTATTACTTTAAGTGGTATTAATAATGAACTTTTAGGAGACACCGCTTTTAAAATCAGAAAATTGCGCGCTCCGGAACCTTATAAAGGCAAGGGCGTGAAATATGCCGATGAAGTTATCCGCCGCAAGGCCGGTAAGACCGCTGCTAAGAAATAAGACAATCGTATTTTAAATATATGATGAATGTTATCAAAAAAGAAAAAGCTCGCCAGAAGCGCCGCCAAACCCGGGTTCGCGCCAAAATCAGCGGCACAGCGGCTCGTCCGCGTTTAAATGTTTTTCGTTCTAACCGCGGTCTCTATCTCCAACTTATTGACGATGCGGCCGGCCGGACGCTTGTTAGCGCCCATGTCCGTGAATTAAAGGACAAAAGCTTAAACAAGACGACTGCCGCCGGAGCTTTAGGCAAACTTTTAGCGGATAAAGCAATGGCCGCCGGTATCAAGGAAGTGGTGTTTGATCGCAGCTCCTATCGTTATCATGGCCGAGTTAAAGCGGTAGCTGAGGCTGCGCGCGAACAAGGGCTGGTTTTCTAATTTATAAGTATTAAGATTTTCCATATGGCAGACGATAACAAAAAAGCAGATGCCGGCAGCCAAGACCAGAAGGTCGCGGCCGCTGTCGCAAAAGATTTATACGGCGAGCGTGAAAAACGCCAGCGGGGCGGACGCCCTCAGCGTCGCGAAGGCCGCGGCGGACGAGATGAGCATAAAGATGAATTTGAACAGCGCATCTTGGAAATCGCCAGAGTAACCCGCGTTATGGCCGGCGGCAAACGCATGAATTTTCGAGCTTGCGTGGCTATCGGTGATCGCAAAGGTTCGGTCGGTATTGGCTTAGGCAAAGGCGCCGATGTTACTATGGCCGTTAATAAAGCGGTTAATCGGGCAAAAAAAGAGATGGTTAAGGTGCCGGTTGTTAATGAAACTATTCCTCATGTTGTCCGCCAGAAGCTCGGAGCCGCCATTATCGTTTTCAAACCGGCCAAGAAAGGCCGCGGCGTCATCGCCGGCGGTGTTACCCGCGCTATCTTAGAATTAGCCGGCATCAATAATGTCACCAGCAAAGTTCTCGGTACTAATAATAAGATTAATAATGCCCGCTGTACTTTAGCCGCTCTGGCCAGCCTGCGAATTGCCGAAAAGAAACCATCGGCAGAGAAGAAGGATAAGCCGGCCGTTGAAACTGAAAATAAAGCCGATCAGACTAAGACGGAAAAAACAGCGGTTAAGAAATAATGAGGAGTTAAGCTAATCATCTAATTTACGCTATATGCTGTCATTAAATAATATCAAGCGCTCTGTCGGCGCTACCCATAAGAAAAAGCGCGTCGGCCGCGGTAATGCTTCCGGTCATGGCACTTACAGTACCCGCGGTTTAAAAGGACAAAAATCACGTTCTGGCGTTAGCGGTTTAAAGCGCCTCGGTATGCGCAAGCAATTGTTACAGACTCCGAAATTGCGCGGTTTCCGCTCTTTAAAGCCGAAAAATCAGGTAGTCGCCATCAGCATGATTAATAAGAATTTTAAGGATGGCGAAACAGTCAGTCCGGAAACTTTATTTCAGAAAGACTTGATTAAAGACGCAGCTATTCCGGTGAAGATATTGGGCAAAGAGAAATTGGCCGTCAAAGCCAAATTTGAAAAAGTGGCGATGAGCGCGGCGGTCAAGGGCCAGATATCTGCTTAGATATTTGGCTTTTGCCTATTAAATTATAATTAAAGCTCTATGTTGGCAAAATTACAACAAATTTGGAAGGCAAAAGATTTGCGCAATAGTATCCTTTTTGTGTCGGCGATGCTGGTAATTTTCCGTTTGGCCGCCCATATTCCAGTTCCGGGCGTAGACGCGGTGGCTTTGAAAAATCTCTTTTCCTCCAACCAAATTTTAGGCCTGATGAATATTTTTTCCGGCGGCGGTATGGAAAACTTTTCTATCGTCATGATGGGCATCGGTCCGTATATCACTTCCTCCATTATTTTTCAGTTGGTCGGCATGATTGTGCCGAAAGTGGAAGAGATGCAGAAAGACGAAAGCGGCCGTCAGAAAATAAATATGTGGACCCGCTGGGCAACCGTACCTTTGGCCGCTTTGCAGGCTTACGGCATGATTGTCTTATTACAGCGTTCCAGTCAGGGAATTCTAGGTAATATTAGCACTTTTGATTTTATTGCTATCATCATTACTATTACCGCCGGCACTATTTTCTTAATGTGGATCGGCGAATTGATTTCTGAAAAAAAGATCGGCAACGGTATTTCTTTGTTGATTTTTGCCGGTATCGTCGCTTCCGTGCCGCAGAAAGTTTATCAAATTATTTTAACTTTTGATCAGACGCAGCTCTTTACTCTAATCGGTTTTGTGGTTATTGCTGTGTTAACCGTTATCGGCGTCGTTATTATCAATGAAGGTCAGCGCAATATTCCGGTGCAATATGCCCGGCAGATTCGGGGTAATCGCGCTTTTGGCGGTTCCAGCACGCATCTGCCTTTACGCGTTAATATGGCCGGCGTTATTCCGATTATCTTCGCTATCTCCGTGGTTT
>CAZIHD010000016.1:0-15994 GCA_964539015.1 uncultured Gammaproteobacteria bacterium | reverse complement strand
TTACCAATTTCTCATCAACTACGTTTTTAATATCGGTCAAATTAAGACCGGAAGCAATTAACAAATCAAAATGCCGACGCCACCATTCTGTCATCAAGCTCTTTTTCGCTTCCAAGCTTAAACTAATATCGCTCTCCAAGGGACGATAATAATCAAACAGCGCCTGCGCTTTGGCGGCATAATCGGCAGTTAAATAATGATGATCAGACAAAGCGGCGACTAGCGAAGAAAGTTTCCGGCCATTTACAAAATTAGTCGTCAATGTCCGGTCAAAATCAGTAACCACTTGCAGCTTAATCGAACCGCCTTTAATTAAAAGCTGTTTTCGCCGATTAAAATTTTCTCTTTGAGGGATGACAATCGCTTCCATAAATCTTAATTCAATTGCCAAATTGTATAATTTAAAAAGGCGGCAAACGATACCCAAATTAAATACGGCCACATTAATTTAAGTGCCGGTTTGCTCACTCGCGAAAAAGCTATCATCGTCGCGATGATTGCCAGCCACAAAGCAATTAGCTCTAAAAAAGCGAGACGAGGATCGTGCAGGCCAAAAAAGAAATATGACCAGAGAATATTGAATCCAAGCTGGATAAAAAACAACTTTACGCCGGTTCTCACCTCTTCCCGCTTCCAGCCTTCTCGCCAAACCAAAAATAAAGCGATTCCCATCAAGATAAAAAGCAGAGTCCAGACAGGAGCGAATAACCAAGACGGCGGATTAAAAGCCGGCTTATTGATAAACGCATACCAGCCATCCAAGCCGGCGGTGGTAAAAATCGAACCAATCGCTCCCGCCGCCAAACTGACGATCAGGCTGGTAATTAATAATAAAATGTTTCTTTTGCTCATATAAAATAAAGATTTATATTTTTATTATAGCATAATTGTAAACAAAAGCGACTTTGCTTGCCATTGAAGCCCAGTCGCTTTATTGTCGATAAAATTTTAAATTATTGCTGGCCGCCGGCAGTATCTCCCTGGCGGTTATCCCGATAAAAATTATTCATAGCGCAAAGCATCGATCGGATTGAGCTTCGAAGCGCGGCGGGCAGGATAATAACCAAAAACGATACCGATGCCGGCGGAGACGCCGAAAGCCAATAAAACAGATGACCAGGAAATACTAGTGCCCAAAGAAGTAAATTTAGAAACGCCCAAGGCAATCAACCAACCCAAGGCGATACCGATAAGACCGCCCAAAAAAGTCAAAGTAATCGCTTCGGCTAAAAATTGATTGCTGATATCAGTTTTTTTAGCGCCGATGGCTTTGCGCAAACCTATCTCTTTCGTCCGTTCAGTCACGTTAGTTAACATCATATTCATAATACCGATGCCGCCGACCACCAGCGAAATAGCGGCAATCGCCGCCAGCAAGGTAGTTAAGGTGCCGGTAATGGAAGAAGCGGCGGAAACTATATCCGCCTGATTCATAATGCGGAAATCAATTGTTTCTTCCGTCTTCCCGTGGCGCTCCGACAAAACAGCCGTCACTTGTTCTTGCACGGAAGTTAAGACTTCTTCACTGGCGGCGGAAATACTGATGGTGCTGACGTATTTATTATTGGTAAAATATTTTTGCGCCACCGTGTAAGGAACAGTAATCTGATCATCTTGGCTGCTGGAACTATTGCCGCCCTTAGATTTAGTCAAGCCGATTACCTTAAAATTATTATTATTAACTTTAATTGTCTTACCGATTGGATCAACATTTTCACCGAATAAATCATCGCGCGTGGTCGGACCGATAACAGCGACTTTGCGCGAGCTGGCAATATCTTCCGCAGTCAAAAAAGTGCCTGATTCTATTTCCAGACTGCGGATCTGTTGATAGTCGACATTGGTGCCGACTACGGAGACATTAGTGTTATTGCTGCCGGCTACGACTTGATAGCGTTTAGAAATTTCCGGAGCGATAGCTTTAATATCGCTAACTTGTTTTTTTAAAGCGGCTACATCATCTAAAGTTAAAGTTTGAGCACTGCCCATACCGCCGCTCACGCCTCCGGAACGAGTCGCCCCCGGCATCACCATAATCAGATTAGAACCGATAGATTGAATGCTTGATTTGACTGAAGCCTGAGTGCCTTGGCCAACGGCAATTAAAGCGATAACGGAAGCGATGCCGATAACGATACCTAAAATCGTTAAGCCGGAACGGGCTTTGTTGGCAGTAACTGCCGCCAGGGTTTCGCTGCATAAATCGCTGAACATCATAAATTTAAACGGATTCGGTTAAATGGCCGTCTTTGATATAAATAATCCGATCAGCATGGGCGGCGACATCAGCCTCATGAGTAATCAGAACAATCGTATGCCCTTCTTCTTCGTTCAAGCGGCGGAAAGTTTCCAAAACAATTTCTCCGGTCTTAGTATCAAGATTACCAGTCGGCTCGTCCGCCAGAATTAAAGCGGGGTTATTGACGAGCGCTCGGGCAATCGCAACTCTCTGCATCTGCCCGCCGGAAAGTTGATTGGATAAATGATCCCAGCGATCTTCGTCGAGGCCGGCGGCCCGCAAAGCTTTAGCCGCCAATTCAATCCGCTGAGCTTTCGGCGTTTCCGTATAAACCAAGGGCAGCATCACGTTGCGCAAAACCGTAGTCCGTTTCAAAAGATTGAAAGATTGAAAAACAAAACCGATCTTATTCTTCCGGATATCGGCCAATTCGTCATCTGATAACTGAGAAACATCTTGGCCATCAAGAAAATATGAACCGCTGGTCGGAGAGTCCAAAGCGCCGATAATGTGCATAATGGTCGATTTACCGGAACCGGAAGGACCGGTGATGGCGACAAATTCACCCTTTTTAATCGTAAAATAAATATTATATAAAACCTGCGTCAGAATATCTCCAGTCTGATAAATCTTATTAATATTATTACAGGCGATAACTGCCTCGATGTTTTTATTATCTTTTTTCATAAACTCTTTACATTCCGGGAGGGCCGCCGGCACTCATAGCGCCGAGTCCGCTGCTTTTTTTAGTGCTGCTGCCGCTAAGCAGACTAGCAGCGCTTTTAGTACTGGCGGCAGAAGCTGATGTGCTGGCAGTAACCGTTCTGGTCACGACATAAGTTCCGGCCGTCAAACCATTTTTAATTTCCGTGTTAGTATCATCGGATAAACCAACTTCAACGTAAGTAATAACAGGTTGAGTATTGGCAGTAACGCCAGAGACACTCGGTTCGCCCTTGCCTGTATAATCAAGGACTTCGACGTAACTGGCGCCGCTTTTGTCCGTTTTAACCGCGGCATTAGGCACCGTTAAGACATCAACGCTTTTATCAACGACGATATCAGCAGAAACGGTCATCTGCGGCTTAATTCTTTCGTCCTGAGTGTTTAAAACGATTTTGGTATTATAGCTGACAACGCCCTGAGTAATTGTGCCGATGCTTTCCACTTCCACGACTGTGCCCGTAATAGACAAATCGGACAGCGCGCTAAAAGTCAGCGTCGCCTTCTGGCCGACCGCGACTTTAGCGGCATCAACTTCATTTAAAGAAATCGTGGCCATTTTTTCTTCGGTGATAATAGTTGCCAAAGTATCGCCGGCATCGCTATCGCGAACGCTATCGCCGGCCTTCTTATCAACTTGAGCGATAATGCCGTCAATCGGCGCTTTTATTTCCGCTTTAGCGGCATCCTCGGCAGCGGTTTTATAGCTATCTTCCGCCGACTGGATTTGGAGATAATAAGAAGCGAGATCAACCGATCGCGGTTTGGCAATCTTCAGAGCTAATTGTGCCTGAGCGCTTTCATAAGAATTTTTTCTGGAAGCTAAATCGGTATTAGCCGAATCTAAGCTCTTTTGATTATCAGTCTTGGCTTGTTTCAAAGAATTTTCCGCCGAGGTCAAATTATTTCTTGAAGTTTCCAAATCGGAAGCGGCTTTTTTGACGCTGGAAGAAGATGACAAATTGCTGGAAGAAGAATTAAGTTTAGCATTAGCGATTGCCTGGCTGGCAGACTGCAGAGAATTCATCTGAGAAATCAAGGATGATTCTTGAGAAGAAGCGGTTTGCTTGTAGCTATCAAGAACTGATTGGGAAAAATCGGAAGCGGAAATAGAACTATTAAGAAGAACGGATAAGGCTCGCGCTAGAGTTTGCATTTTTTGCGCCGAAACCTTAGTGTCGGTAATCATTTTTTCAATATTATCATTACTCCAAGCCGAGCTGGCAGAAGAATATTCTTGTTCTAAATCAGTAAAACTGGCACGAGCGAGATCGTAATCGTTATCCGCCTCGTTTAAAGCTTGCTGATCGCGAGCGCCAAGATAATTTTTATAATTATGGCTTGAACTATTATAATTATTTTTTTCTAAAATATTATCCGCCGCCACCAAAGCGGAACGCAGAGATACTTGAGCGGAAGCGAGCGTACTTTTCGCATCATTATAAGCTTTATCCAAATCCTGATTATCGCCGGTGGCGGAAATCCCGGAAGAAGAAACGGCGTCATCATAAGAACGCTGAGCATTTTGTAAATTTAAAGTGGCGTTATCTACGGCCATTTGCGCTTTGGTCAAATTATCGGCAATCTGGCTTTTTACATATTTTAAATTCCTTTCCGAATCATCGTAAGACAGCTTGGCAGAATCAACAGATTTTTGAGCGACGGCGATTTCCTCGCTGCTGGGACCGGCTAATTTGGCGTTCAAACTGGCTCGCGCCGAATCTAGAGAATTTTTTGCCTTGCTCACTTGCGCGCGAGCATCAGTATCGTCAAGTTTGGCAATAATATCTCCGGCCTTAACTTTTTGGCCGGTCTTGATATTTAATTCTAAAATATCTCCGGAAACCTGAGGAATGATATTAATCTGATTGGAAGCCGAAACTTCTCCGGTTCCAGAGATTGTATTGATCACCGTGCTGGTAGCGGCCGCACTTAAGATATAACGGGTTTCTGCTTTTGTATTATTGGCCTGACGGTAATAATAAAAAACACCGGCGGCCGCCAGGATTAAAAGAAAATAAAACCATTTAGAATGAAGGAGGCGTCGCCAACGGGATTTTTTCTTAATTATCATGCTTGCGGCTCCAGCCGCCGGCACGGAATTTGTTTTCATAATCGATATTATTTAAAAAGTTAAACTTCTGTCTAATAATACGCGGATAAATATTTTTTCTTCTATTATAAAAAGGCTTAAATTATCTAATTTAAGCCTTTTTATAATCTAATTAATAAATTATTGGGAAGAAAGCGCCTGCCAGATCTCATTGCTCAGGCCTAATTCATGTAAAGAAGATAAAAAATCTGAATTATTGTTATCTATTTCTTTAATAATATCTCGATGCAATAATAAGTCTTGCTCAAACATGCTTTTAAACTCAGGATATTGACGCAAAAAATCAGAAAATGAATTTTTGGGACAAGCGCAGTCAGAACCGCTAAAATTAACTTCTCTTGCCGGTAAGGGCGGCGGCATCATCGCCGCCGGTTTAAAGCGCTGAAAAAATTCCCGACCGGGACCAAGCTCCAGAATTTTTTTCGCCTTAAAAGTCCTTTCGCCGCTGATTTTACCGATGACGCGCACCGGCTGGTTTAAAACGACCAAATTATCATCATCGGTCTTATAAATCACAGTCCATTCGCCTCGTTCTCGATCAACTAGAATAAAATGTTCTTGATCGGGCTTAGAAACGATAAGACCGGCGATGCGGCCTTCTTCCGGCCGCGACCAAGCATCGACATGAGGATTAAAAATTCGATCATAAAGAGGCGCTTGGCGGCCGAGAATATCGTCAATCTCAGCGCCGATGCCGCAAGCATAAAAAACGACGCCCAAAAAAATACTGGCCAAAATCGCCGCGCCGACGATCAAGAGAGCCGGATAACGATAACCGCGCTTGGTATGTTTAAGATTGTAATATAATAGCCAAACGAATAAGCCTAAAAACAAAAGCCAAAAATAAGGCAACGAGAGAAGCAACCAGGTGCCAAAATTACTGCCAGCCTGATCATAAAGCCATAAATCATTGCTTTGCGCGAGATAAATCATAACGGAGACCGCGGCCGCCCCGATCAAAAGGGCGAGCGTACCGATCGTCCAAATAAATCTTTCTTTTAATAAAAAATGCCAGCGCGGTTTTGGAGTTAAACTGCCGCTCCTAATCTTGTCTAAAATTTTTTGTTCTAATTCTTCCGGCATATTATTAAATATTTTCCCAATTGGCCGGCAAAGCTTCCTTGAGAGATTTTTTTGCCCGATTAAGCAGAGAGGCGACTGTTCCCGCCGGTTTTTTTAAAATATCAGAAATTTCTTGATAACTTTTGTCTTCAAAAAATTTCAAAATTAAAATTTCTCGATATCTTGAATCAATCTGTTGAAGAGCGGCGAGAATTACCTCTTGACGCAGATGAACATCCGATTGACGATCCAAGGCCATATCATCCGCTAAAAGCTGTAAACCCTCGCTGTCAATCGGCAGAGAATGGGCTTCGGGACGGGCTTGGCGTTTGCGAAAATGACTGATGACCTGATTATGGGCGATACGATAAATCCAAGAAGAAAATTTTAAATCTGGATTAAAATCATTCAAATTTAAATAAACTTTTAAAAAAACCTCCTGCAAAATATCTTCCACATCCTCGGTGCTATTGGCGCCGAGACGGCGAATATATCGCGCCAGCTTTTCTTGATAACGGCTGATAATATAAGAAAAACGATCCGGATCGGCCAAGCTCAGCCGAACCAGCTCCGCATCATCTAATTCGGAAATTGGCAGCAAATTATCCATGTTTTACCTATTATATAATAATACGTCCCAACAACCACTTTCTTCCACTATAATTTCCGCTGATTAAAAACAAGAAGGGTCTCCATAATTTGCCGGTCATTGGCTAAACGCGGTATTTTTGCTTGTCCTCCCAAGCGTTTATTTTCCTTCAGCCAATCATAAAATAAACCCGGCCGCGCAATCATTAAAAAAGGCGGAGCCAAATTCAAATTTTTATAGCGCTTGGCTTCATAATCAGAATTACGCTTTTTTAATTCTTCATCTAAAATACTAGAAAATTTTAACAAATCAGCCGGCGCTTGTTCAAATTCAAATAACCATTGATGGCGCGCCGCCGCCCGCTGTTCTCCATAAAGAGGGGCGGCAGTATATTCTTTCACTAACGCTTGGCAGCGGCAGCAAGCCGCTTGCACGGCTTGATCGGCGTTTTCAACGACTAATTCTTCTCCGCAGGCATTGATAAAATTTTTAGTGCGGCCGGTAATAATAATTCGGAAAGGATTTAAAGAAGTAAATTTGACCGTATCGCCAATTAAGTAACGCCAAAGGCCGGCATTGGTAGAGATAATCAAAGCATAATTCTTATCCAGTTCTACTTCTTCTAAAGATAGCGCCTGAGGATGCTCTTTTGATAATTCCTCCAAAGGCATAAATTCATAAAAAACGCCGCCGTTTAAAAATAACAGCAGATCAGGGCGAGACATATCGTCTTGAAAAGCAAAAAATCCTTCGGAAGCATTATAGACCTCCAAATAATGCATGCCTGATCCGGGAATTAAAGCTTCAAATTGGGCTCGATAAGGAGCAAAACTGGTGCCGCCATGAGTAAACAATTCTAAATTCGGCCAGACTTCCCGCAAATTATTTTTTCCTGTCAATTCCAAAATTTTCTTGATCAAGACAAGATTCCAAGAAGGCACTCCCGAAAGGCTGACAATATTCTGATAGGCGATAATCTCGGCAATCCGCGATAATTTCGCTTCCCATTCAGGCATAGAGGCGACGCTAAAACGCGGGCTGCGGCGCAAACGCGCCCACCACGGCAAATTCTTCATGATAATGACGGACACATCGGCGATATATTTATCGGCGCCAATTTCCGTAAACTGACGGCTGCCGCCGAGGGCAAAATTCTGTCCTAAAAACAAATTGGAATCAGGATTCTGGGCAAAATAGGTGGCGAACAAACTGCGTCCGCCCCGATAATGGCAATCATTCAAAGCGCTGGCGCTAACCGGAATATATTTGCTCTTGCTGCCGGTAGTGCCGGAAGATTTAGAAAAATATTTTATCTTTTCCGGCCAGAGAAGATAATTTTCACCGCGGAGCAAACGTTCGATATAAGGTTGAAGTTCCTCATAACGGCTGATCGGCACCGCTTGCCGGTAATCTTCATAATTCTTAATATCTTGATAATGATATTCTTGTCCCCAGACAGTCTTCTTGCCCGCATTCAAGAGATAATAAAAAATCTTTTTCTGCACGGCCAGGGGGTTATCCATAAAATAACGAACCGCCCGCCGGCGGCGGGAAAAAGCGAGATTGACTAAAGAGAATTTCTTAACCATAAATTTATCAGCTGCCGTTAAGATCTTGCGCCTGTTGGCGGCGATATTTAATCCAAGCTGACCGCCGGCCGCACTCGCCTCGCGCCACCACTTCGGCGGCCCAGGCGCCTCCTAAAAGATGCGGCAGAATTACATAATCGGCACCGGCCCGATACAGATTATTCAAATATTTTTTATGATACAGGCTGGCAATCATCACGGCTTTGGGATTACATTTACGCACCGAATTGATCAAAACCAATTGATCCTCCGGCGAAGGAATGGTAGAAATAATAATTTTCGCCGAAGCGAGCGGCAAAGTGTGCAAAAATTCCATATCAGAAGCATCGCCGAAAAAAGTACGAATACCGTGGCGGCGGAAATGAGCTACGCTTTCCGGATTAAAATCAACGGCGGCAAATTTTATTTTTTTCTCTTGCAAAGCTTCGCCAATTTTCCAGCCGGTACGATGATAGCCGAAAACAATCGCTTCAAATTTTTCTTTTACAATTTCTGTCTGGACATAAGCATCACGTCCGAACCAAAGGAAAAAAGGCAGGCACCAATTATACAGCGTGTAGCTATAGGTCATACAATAAGAAGAAAAGAAAATAGTAATGATCGCCGCCACCGTAAAAATACCCAATTCCCTGCTCCCTAAATAACCGGAAGCGGCCGCCGCAAATAAAATAATAAAGCCAAATTCACTGAGCTGGCCGGAAGTAAGCGCGGCTAAAAAACTATTGCGCCGAGTAAAGCGGCGAAAACGGAAAAGAACATATAAGACCAACGGCTTGATAACCAGGACAAAAGTCGACAAAAATAAAGCGGGAATTAAAACTTCATCAATCTGGCTGAAGTCAGCCTGGCTGCCAAGCAAAAGAAAAAAGATGACCAAGAAAAAATCCCGCAAAGGTTTAACGCGGCTGGCGATTTCCGCTTGATAACGGGAAGCGCCGAGGCTTAAGCCGGCGATGACAGCGCCGACTTCCAAAGAAAAACCGCTCCATAATAATAAAGAAGCAACACCAAAACACCAGGCCACCGTAAAAATAAATAAAAATTCGCCGGAAGAAGCGATTTTATCCAGAAAAGACGGTAAGACAAATTTAGCCGCCAGAAAAACACCGATAATAACCGCTGTCGCTTTAAGAAGCAGCCAGCCGGAGGTGCTGGCCAAAGCGCTGTCCGGCGCGCTAAAGCTTAAAAACAAAAGAACGAGGATAGAAATAAGATCTTGAACCAGCATCAAGCCGATAGTATAACGGCCGTAGACCGATTCTTCATCTTGTTTATCGCCTAAAATTTTCAAAACTACAATGGTGCTAGAAAAACAAGCGACAACCGCCAAAAAAAATGCCCCCGAGCAGCTAAGGCCGAAAGCGTGCGCCAAAGGCCAGGCTAAACCAAAATTAATAATAAACTGGCCTAAACCGATAATAACCGCCTCTTGCCCGATTCGTTTAAAATAAGAAAAATCTAAATCCAAGCCGATAATAAAAAGCAGGAGGACGACGCCGAAATTAGCAAAAGCGCTATACATCGGTTCGCCGGCAGGTAAAATACCGAGAAGCAGCGGTCCGCCGATAATGCCGGCAACAATGTAAGCGACCAAAAGCGGCTGCTTTGCCCAGCGGACAAAAAAAGCCACACTGACGGTAATGGCTAAAAGAGCACTGAGCTGTAAAAAAAGATTAGCGGCCATGCAATCAAAAAATTAAAACATATTTGATTAAATTATAACATAAAAACCTCCCATTCCCCAAATAATTATTTAATTAAAACAAAAACCTCCTGCTTGGGGAGGTTTTTGCTGGGCAGAAGCGCGATCGCCTCCGCCCAGATCAATATTTTCATCGGCTGCCCGATTTATTTAACAGCAGAAACAGAAGTAGTGGTCTTAGGAGCTCCGTGGTTAGGGCCGCCATGGCTGCCCATACCCATTAAGCCGTTTATCATTCCGGAATCAGCTTCCAAGCCGATAGCTTTAAATTTTTCTTGAGCTTGAATCATTAATTTATAAGCTTCAGTAAATTGAGTAAAATTATCAGCGGTGACTTTCTTTAAAATCGGAGAATTTTCGCCGAATTGCGTTTTTACGGCTTGGGAAAAAGTATCATAGCTGCCGCTATTAACGGCGGTCTGCATAGCGGCGATTTTAGCCGCCATTTCTTTTTCCATTTCGGTGCGCCGCGCTTCAAAAGCTGCTTTTTGCGCGGCCGTCATATTTTCCGGTTTAATACGCTCAGAGTGCTGATTATTATGAGCTTTAACCGCGGTTGCCGTATCAGTGGAGGCGGAATCAGCTGTCTGCGCATAAGCATTGAAGGCGAAACCGGCCGCCAGAGCAATGGTGGCCAAGCTTAAAGCACTGGCGGTAAGAATATTTCTTTTTTTCATATATTTGTCTTTTTTCTAATTAATCACAGGGATATTTAATTAGAAAATTTCTATTAATTTGTAAAGTGATCGGCCAGCTGAGAGAGGTACCTCTGCTTATTACTACGCCGTTTCTATTTTTTTCTTCCCGAAAATTTAAAAATGGCGTAAAAGCCGACGGCGATTTTCATAATCGGGGATAGTCCGAGCCACGAGCTGCCAAAAAGCCGCGCTATGATTCAATTCACCAAGATGGCAAAGTTCATGAACAATTAAATAATCAACTAACTCTTCCGGCAGAAACACCAAGCGATAATTAAAATTCAAGCCGCCTTGCCGGGAACAGCTGCCCCAGCGGCTCCGTTGATCGCGGATACTGAGACGCTTGATGGTAAAGCCATAAAAATGATTAAAATATTCTACTTTTTCTTTAGCCAGAACACGGGCAGCTTCTTTATGCTGTAAATAATCCGTCCGATCGCCGCGGCGGAAAAATTGATCCGGCCGAGCTTGCAATTCCCGATAGCGCTCTTCCAGCCAGTCTCGTTTCTCGGCTAAAAATTTTCTGGCAGTTTTTTCAGAAACCCAAAAAGGACGCGTCAGAAGAACGCGTCCGTCAGCCGCAATGCTCAGACGTAAATGCCGTGACCGGCAGAGTCGGCGAAAATGTATTTCTAATTCAGCCATCTTTCTTATTTATAAATTCCGACAATTTTATATCTATTCAATAAGCTGCTTGGATGCTGGCGATAAAAAGCCGCGCTTAAATCTTGGCCGGCGCTATGGCCGGCATGCTGGCCATTACGAAAAAGAGAAGAAAAATCATAAACCAAGCCGTCAACAGCCGCATAAGCAGGCTGGCCGTTAAGACCATTATAAGCGGCTAATTCGGAGGCGGTAAAAATCGGCAAAGTACTTGTATTTATTCCCGTCCCTGCGACCGCACTGCTGTTTTTTAAATTATAGGAAGGATTATCTTGGCCGGCTGTATAAAAAAATTGAACATAAAGAAAAAATATAGCTAACCCTATATAAAATAACAATAAAACAAAACGGCTGAAACGATTCCAAATCCGGTGGCGGCGGCAAGCAAGCTGAAGAGCCCAGCCGGTATGAATAATAAAAGCGGGCAAACCGATAACGCCGAGCCAGCCCAAATGTAAAGACCGAGCCAAATCTTGATCAATTAGGCCTTTGGTCAAACCGAAACCGGTAACCGCATAAGTTAAGATTACAAGAAGTAAAATCCAGGCAGCCAGGCGATCAAGCTTGATTAAAAAAAGATTCAGATTAAAAGATCGTTTAGGCGCTGGTACTATTGGCTGTTCCATAAAAGTAAAAAATTATTTTATCTATATTATAAACGATAATAATAAATGAATCCAGAACAAAAACAAACAGGCTAACAAAAGCCGCCCCGAAAGAGGCGGCGCAACTGTTTATTTTATTTAGATCGCGGACGGAATGTTTTTGCCCGTGCCGGCCTCCGGCCGGAAGTTGCCGTTTTAATATTTCTCTCTTCTTCACCGCCCTTAAAAATTTTATACCCGGAAGCGCGCAAACCGACTTGGCGAGGATGAGAATATTCCGGACGATCCGCCATCTTCGGTTTAGATGCCTCCAATCGCGGACGCGAAGAAACCGGCCGGCCTTTAGCTTCTTCTTTAAGGCGATGCATTTTCTGCCGGAAGGAAAAACGATTGCCGCCGTCAAATTCAGGATTAATAATCGGCGGCACCGGAAAATTATGGCCGGAAGACTGCGGACGGCGATTACTTGAAGGCTGTAAATAATCAGGGGTGGCCAGAATATCAATCTTTTCCGAGCGTTTACGAAAACCAAGGCTGCTATAACGTTCTTCTTGAACCGGCCTCGCTGACCTCGCCGGTCTGGCCGAAGAAAACTCGGCTCTTGGCTTTTTATCTTTTTGAACAAATTTTTTAGCTGTTCTCGGCATCGGTTTTCGAGAAATAACGGCTGCCGGTTTTATCTGACTACGGCCGAAAGATCTAGCGGAAGACGGAGACCCAATTTTCTTCACTGGTAAATTTTGACGGATTAAGCGCTCAATTTTTTGAATTTCTCGATATTGGTCAGGAGCGGCGAAAGAAATGGCTTTACCTCGTTTGCCGGCTCGAGCGGTCCGGCCGATACGGTGGACATAATCCTCGGAATTATCCGGCAAATCAAAATTCAAAACCAGTTCAATGCCGTTTATATCTAAACCGCGGGCGGCAACATCGGTCGCCACCAGAATCCGATGCTGGCCGCTCTTAAATCCGGCCAAAGACGCTTGACGCTGGGAAAAAGAAAGATTGGAATGAATATCTGCCGCTTTAAAACCGGAAATTTGTAATTTTTTAGCCAGCTTGGAAGCCCCATGTTTAGTGCGCACAAAAATCAAGACCGATTCTTGATATTCTTTTACCAGCTTGACTGTTTCCTCCCAGCGATCATCCCGAGAAAGAAGATATATTTCCTGATCGACTAATTCTACCGTCGTTCCGGCCGGAGCGACTTCAACTCGAATAGGGGTGCGCAAATATTTTTCCGCCAATTTCATGACGGCTACCGGCATAGTCGCGGAAAAAAGCAAAGTCTGGCGGGTGGCCGGCACGCGTTTTAAAACTTCTTCAATTTGAGGAGCAAACCCCATATCAAACATCATATCCGCTTCATCTAAAATTAAAACGGAAACATCGTCCAATTTAACGGATTGACGCTTGAGATGATCAATCAATCTGCCCGGAGTAGCCACAATAACATGAGGGCGCTTGCGTAAAGCAAATAATTGCCGGCCGATGGCCTCGCCGCCGATTAAAGAAACGGTACGCAAACCCAAAGGACCGCCTAAACTGCGCAGGCTTTCTTCGACTTGACCGGCTAATTCTCTGGTAGGCAATAAGGCCAGCCCTCTGCCCTTGACCAAGGCCAAGCGTTGAATCAAGGGGATACCGAAAGCAAAAGTCTTACCGGTTCCGGTCTGAGCGATGCCGACAATATCCTGGCCGTCTAAAGCGGCTGGGATGGCTTGGCGCTGAATCGGAGTCGGTGTTTCCAGGCCTAATTCTTTGATAACTTTGAGGATAGAATCCTTGATGCCGAGGCCGGCAAAACCGGTGTTATCGTCCTTAACGGCGCTTGTTTTCTTTAACATAAAAATAAGTGGTGGGAGTTGCCAGCCACTTCAATGATTAAAAAATAATGGATGGAGAAGCATATTCTGCTTTCAATATAACACAAAACCTGAAAAAAAGTCAAATAAACAAAAAATGTGTTTTGAACTCTAAAAAATTTATTTTTTTACCGTCCCGCAATCTTTGCCATTATATAAATCATCGGCCAAACATTTCCGGCCATCAGGCAAAGTACAAACCGCATTTTCTACCGCAAACACTTGCCCGCCCAGCCAAGCGCAATAACGCTGAGCCTCGGTATCGTAGCCGGTAGTGCGCCGGCCGCCGATCGGACAGCTGCCGCGCATCAAGGCCCATTCTTCGCAGGCGCGATTATCTTCAAAATAACATAAACCATACTCGCCGCCATCGCCACGCTTAGTAATTTTCAAAGTGCCGCCTTGAGCCACGCAATTTTTAGAAGCGGGATTAGCCAAACCGACGGCAACAGGAAGGGTCGAAGTAGTGGTAGTAGCAACAGGAAGAGTTGAAGTGGTGGCAGTAGCAATAAGTATCGGCGCAGTTTCTGTGCCGACAGCGGAAGAAGAAGCGATGATAGCGGGAGCGGTAACTGTGGCCTCTGAATCCAAAGTACTGGTATTATTAATGGTGTCCGCCGGCAATGTTTCTTCGGCGTTATTATCGGCCAGAGGAGAGACTTCCGGCAGACCGCTTCTATACCAAATCAGCCAGGACGCCGCTAGAACCGCGAGGGCGATCAAAAAATAAACAAATAAAGGCGAAATTTTTTTAGTCATAAAAATAAAAATTATTTATATTCTTCCAATAATTACAGTTTAGCATCTTTTCCCGTAAAAGACTAAATTATATTTAACCGCTGCCAGATATTGCCTTAAAACCAAGCTTAGCTTATGATAAGCTTATATTTAAACTATATGCGTGTCCCTACCCGCCGCAGTGAAAATAAGCCTCCGATTCCGATAGACTATCATCTAAGTCCGGAAAAATATCAAGAGCTGAAAAAGAAGCTGATCCGGCTCAAAGCCCGACACCCGCAAGAAGCGGCCGAGGTCAAGCGGCTGGCCGAGATGGGCGACTTTTCAGAAAATGCTGGTTATCAGTTGGCAAAAAGCCGCTTACGCGGTTTAAACCAGAGAATTTTAGATTTGGAAAACCTGCTTAAAAGGGCGGAAATTATAATTACTGACGGCGACACGAGCAGCGTTAAAGCCGGACATCGGATTACCGTAATCAGCACCGGCCGAGAAAAAACCTATACCCTGCTCGGCTCAAATGAAAGTAATCCGACCGAAGGCGTTATTTCACTCGGTTCTCCGTTAGGAGCCGCCCTTATAGGCAAAAGAGTCGGCGATGAAGTCCGTCTCACAATAAATGGCAAAGAAAAAATCTATAAAATTATCAAGATTGAAGCCTAAATATAATATGCCGATTCTTCTGCAAGTGAGCAACTTAAGTAAAGAATACAGCGGCCAGAAAATTTTTTCCGGCCTTTCTTTTGCCGTCTCGGAAAAACAAAAAATCGGCGTTATCGGCCGCAACGGCGCCGGCAAATCCACGCTTTTTCGAATCATTACCGGCGAAGAAGAAGCGGATAGCGGTGAAATTATCATCCATGCCGATACCAATATCGGCCATTTGAAACAACTGGATGACTGGCAAGAAGCTGAAAGCGCTTTGGCTTATTTACAAAGACAAAGCCAGCGGCCGGAGTGGCGCGTCCGGCAAATGGCGAGCAAATTTGAATTAGACTCCGATAAATTAAAACAGGAGGCCGAAAGCTTGTCCGGCGGCTGGCGCATGCGCTTGAAACTTACCGGCATGCTTTTAAAAGAACCGAATATTTTTCTTTTAGACGAACCGAGCAATTATTTAGATTTAAACACGCTCCTGTTATTAGAAAATTATCTCCGCGCCTATCGCGGCAGTTTCCTGATTATTTCCCATGATCGTGAATTCTTGAAACGTACCTGCCAGGAAACTTTGGAAATTTCCAAAAATGGCTGCTATCATTACCCGGGTAATATCGAAGCCTATCTGGCTTTTAAAGAACAAAAACTCAATTCCCTGATTAGAGCCAACGAAAGTTTGGCTAAGCAGCAGCAACATTGGCAGGAATTTATCGACCGCTTCGAAGCGAAGATTGCAAAGGGCGATGGTTGTTGG
>CAZIHD010000015.1:0-16270 GCA_964539015.1 uncultured Gammaproteobacteria bacterium | reverse complement strand
CGTTTTACCAACGGCAGTAATTTCGGGTTTGGTCGGCCCGACAATCAGGAAAGCTAAGATTAGCTTAGCGCTAATTTCTTAATTTGTAAAGGAGATCCGCCCGCTTTCTTTAGCCGCTCTGCGCCGCCACGGCCACGAAGACATAACGCGCCCCGGCTTGTTTGAGGCTGACGGCGGCGGCTTGGGCGGTCGCGCCGGTGGTAAAAATATCATCTATCAGAATAATTGTCCGGCCGTTTAAATCAGGGCCTTGATAGAGAAAATATTTTTTCTGTTTTAAACGGGCGGCATAAGTCATTTTGGCGCTCGGTGCTTGATAGGATAATCTTTTTAAATTTTGAACCAGCGGCCAAGCGGTCAGGGCGGAGACGCCTTGAGCAATAAGGACGGCCTGATTATAGCCGCGTTCCCGTTGTCGGCGCGGGTGTAAGGGGACGGGAATAATCAACGGCGGCTGTCCGTCGGTTTTTATCTGGTCTTGTCCTTGTTGCCATTGGCTTGATAGCTGCCGGCCAAGCATTTTGCCCAGCATCGGGCCGATGATTTGGACGCCTTGATATTTTAACGCTCTAATCGCCGGTTTTAAGGCCGTTTTTTCATAAACACCATAAGCAAAAACGCCGTCAAATTGATATTTTTCTGTTGCCGGCCGGCAGTTAGAACAGAATAAGCCTAAGCGGCTAATCTGTCCGCAAAGCGGACAGCGGGGTTCTAGACGAGGAATATGAGCGCGGCAAGCCGGGCAAAACACCGGGCCGCTCTGGCCGCAAGCGGCGCAGCGGCTGGGCAAGACCAAATTTTCCATTTTTGTTAAAATATTTTTAAAAATTGAAGCCATATTGTTATTAAAAAACCGGCAAAAAGCGCCGGTTTTATAATTTTATTTATTATTTTTTTATTTTAAATTTATTTCGTAAATTTGATTCGTGGTTTTATCGGTGAAATATAGCCGGTTCTGGCTTCTGCCGACCATAATGCTGGAAATGTTGGCGGCGTTTTCGGGAACGGCGATTAATTTTTTAGTGCCGGTCTTTAAATCAATTTTGTAAAGATTGTCCGTGGTATTATCAGCTAATTCCGGGAAGAGGCCGGCGTTGGCGGGCAGATTTTTTGGAACGGCGCAATAGACTTCATCGTTAGTGGCAAAAGTGCATTTGCTTGACCAAGTGTTTAATTGCAAATCGGTGCGATTTTGGCCGATATTATCGCCCTGGGCGCCGACGACCCAGAGAGTCGGGTTCATATTGTCATCACTATTATAGACGCTGTAAAGAAGTTTATCGCCTTTATCCGACCATTGAGATTCAAAACCGCGCCCGTTGATAATGGTAGATTTAAAATTTTCTCCGTTTAAGCCGACAAAAAAGACTTCTTGGCGGTTAAAATCCACTCCCCGCGTGTACATCGCCGCAATTTGATTGTTCGGCGACCAGATCGGGTAAACATCATCGGCGTTGTTGCCGATAGCGCTTAAAGACACCGCTTTCGAGCCATCGGCGTTGGCGGTAATCAGATAACGATTTTCCACATCTTTGCCCATGCTTTTGGCGCTGATTTGATTACTGTCGGGAGAAAAAGAAAAATCTTCCCAATGCTTGGGCAAAGTGACTTGTTTTTGCGTCGCAAAGTCATAAGTAATTTTTGATCCGTCCGGATATTCTAAAATTGCTTTATTGCCGGCGGCCGACCAGGTGACATTTTTGACTTGATGAAAGACTTTGTCGCTTAAGGCGGTAATTTTTCCGTTTTCATCAAGTTTATAAAATTTACCGTCGCTTTGATTGTAATAGCGCAACTGGCCGTCATTGCTCATAGTCGGATTTAAAACCGGATCGCTGGTAATTTCTTTGGTTTTTGTGAGGCCGCCCACCGCCAGATTACTCGCTTCATTACCGGTGGGAGCGCCGGTGCCGGAAGCGGTATTGGTCGAGCCGTTGTTTAAATCTCCGGTTCCTTCCAATTGTCCGCTGCCGGTAGAAGAAGAAAAGTTGCCGTTTCCTTCGCCGGACAGATTGAGACCGCCGATTTCGCCGGCTACTTCCGCTCCCGGCTCGGTTGCGGTTTGGCCAGTAAAGAAAAACTTCCAAATCAGATAGCCGAGCAGAGCAACCAGGGCCAGAAAACCGATAATAAGTAAGATTTTTTTGTATTTGCCGGACAACATAAGATTATTTTTTTATTTAAACGTTTTATGATACAATGATTAGAGCGGTTAACGATTGATATTTTCGTAAATTTTCGATTTTTTCTTGTCTCCGACCGTCAAATATTATATACTAGATTATATACTAGAAATAGAGATAATACAATTTTGACGGCGTTCTTATCGGCCATAATTTTTATTTTACTATGGGTTTATTTTCTTCCGCGGACGATAATTTGTTCCTCGGCATCGACATCGGCGATTCTTCTTTAAAGATGGTAGAATTAAAGAAGAAAAGCAAAAAAATTTATCTTTCCAATTACGCTTTCAGCGAGAATGTGAGCGGGATAAATTTTACCAAAATCGAAGATACAAATTATTTGGCGCAAGCGATTTTGAAAGTGAAAGCGGAAGCCGGCATTAAAGCGCGCCGCGTTACCGCGTCGTTGCCGACTTTTTCGGTCTTTTCCTCGATTATCAATCTGCCGCCGACAGATAAGAAAAATATGGATGCGGTCGTGGCCGAAGAAGCAAAAAAAGTTATTCCTCTGCCGCTGGAAGAGATGATTCTGGATTGGAAATTAGTGCCGGATAGCGTCGGTGAAGAAAATAAGGAAAGCATTCGCGTCTTTTTAACCGGTTCCCCGAAAAAATTAGTCCGCCATTATATTGAAATTTTTCGTTTAGCCAAATTAGAACTGGCCAGCCTGGAAACGGAAACTTTTTCCTTGGTACGGGCGTTAATGGGCAATGATCTCTCTACGGTCATGATTGTTGAAATCGGGGCGAACAGTACGGATTTATCCGTGGTTCAAGAAAGCATTCCCGTTTTAAATCGCAGTTTGGAAATTTGCGGCAGTACGGTGACAGCTGCTTTGGCAGATAAGCTCGGCTTAAGCTTGGCTCAAGCGGAGCAGTTTAAATTTGATTTAAGCGCCTCTTTGTCCGATGCCGCCAAAGAAGAATTGCCTCAGCTGATTGTTAAAACCCTGGCTCCGGTTATTCACGAGATTGAATATATGCGCGAATTTTTTCAAAGCAATGCCAAGGGCAGGAAGATTGAAAAGATTATCTTGTCCGGCGGCGGCTCTTTATTGATGAATCTGGCTGATTATCTTTCTCGTCATCTTAATCTGCAGGTTATTATCGGCGATCCTTTCAACCGCTGTGTTTACCCGGCGGAAATGAAGCCGATTATCGCGGAAGTCGGGCCGAAATTGGCGGTGGCGGCCGGTTTAGCCATGCGCGAAATTACTTAACTTTTAATTCGTTTTTTGATGTGTTTAATCTTAAATTAAAAAAGAGAACCCCGGTTGCGTCCAAGCCCATGGTAGACTTGTCGCAGAATCCGAAAGTTTTGGAAGTGAACCTGATCAAGAATGAGATGCGGGCGAGTTTTGATTGGAGCCAGCATCTGGGTACGCTATTTATTTCTCTGCTTATCGCCGGCTTATTCGTGGTCGAAATATATTTTGGTTTGGATCGCTGGTCAGCTTACGAAAATGATCGAGTATTGGCGACCGAGGCGAAATTTAATCAGGTCTCCAAAGATATAAAAGCCATGAAATCAGAATCTGATCAGGTTTTAGCTTTTAAACAGAGGGTTGATTTAGCGGATGCGCTATTAGCCGACCATATTTACTGGACGAATTTTTTAAGCTGGCTGGAAAAAAATACTTTAAGCACCGTCAGCTACGGCGGTTTTTCCGGCGGCATTAATGGTATTTATCAGCTTCAGGCGACTGGCCAGACTTTTCGAGACATCAGCTGGCAAACCCGAGCTTTCTTGGCCGATCCTTCAGTCGTTTCGGCGCGGGTCGACAGCGGCAGTTCCACTCGGAATGATAAAAAAGAACAAACCGATGCTTCAACCGGCGTCAGTTTTGCCGTTAATTTGAAGATTGATCCGAAAATATTTAAAGCCGCAGGCAAATAATTTTATTTATGGCCGCTACCCCTTCTCAAAATAATAGTCAAAATAGCCTGATTGTTTTTTTAAACGATAATTTTAATCTGGCGATTGTTTTTGTGGTCATTATTTTTTTAACCGCCGCTTATTTTCTGGTTATTCGGCCGAAATTTGAGGAAACTCTGGTGGCAATTAAGGATAATATTGATCAACAGGAAAAGTTTTATCAGACACAGAAACAAAAACTGGCCGATCTCCAGGCGGCGGCCGCTCTGTATCATACGGTTGGCGCCGATAATATCGGCAAAGTTAATACGATTCTGCCGGATGAATATGCCAAGGAAAAACTTTTCGGCGAAATGGACGATATTTTATCCCAACAAGGCTTAATTTTAAATAGCCTGACCTTGATTAAGCCGGATGACGGCGCAATTGATGAACAAGCCCCGATGTCCGGAGGCGATACGCGTTCTCTGAATATCCCTAACGCCGAACATATCGGGATTATCCAAGCGAATATGTCGATTTCGGCCATCGACTACGCCGCCTTAAAGAATCTTTTGCCTTTGTTGGAGAGCCATCTGCAATTGATTGATGTCGAGAAACTTGATTTTGATCCGGCCGGCAAATCTGTCCAGCTTGTTTTTAATACTTATTATTTCAAATAAACCGAGCCTATGTCTTCCCGCCGCAGCGCCAGTATTTATATTTTGACCGGACTATTGCTCATAGTCGGCATTTTACTTTTTGTTTTTAAGGGACAAATTCTGTCTTATTTGAGCGGGCGAGTTTTCGGAACCGAAGCGACGGTCGACGGCGTCACCGTCAAAGCTTCCGCCGCCAGCGTTATTAAACTTGATATTTTGGAAAAACCACAATTTAAGAAATTAAGCGATCACGTCCTTTATTTTGATTTTAATCGGGTCGGCAAGCCGGTGGCTAAAGTTACCGGCACTAAAGTTCAGTTGCCTTCCTGGCAGCCGGTTTATCTCGGTAACGCCAATCCTTTTTTGATCAAAACAGAAACCGCCGCCGCGAGCGGGACAAAGGCGGTTAAAGAAATAAAAAAATGACGCTTATGGACCAACAAGATCAGTTATTGCGCGTCTTGCAAGAGAAGAAGCTTATCAGCGCCGAACAAGCGATAGACATCAACAATCAAGCGGCGGCCGCCAAAACAGCGTTGCCGAGTTTTTTATTGGATAAAAAAATTATCAATGAAGAACAGCTGGCGGAAGCAAAAGCGAGTTTATACAATTTGCCCTATCATAATTATACCGATGAAGTCATTCCTGAAGAAGTTCTGAATTTTCTACCGAAAGAAATTGCCCGCACTTATAATATTGTCTGTTTTGCCCGGGAAAATAAAACAATCAAGGTCGGCTTGGTTGAACCGAATTTGAAGGCGATGGAAGCGGTTAATTTTTTGGCTTTGGATGAAAAATTGGCGGTTCAATATTATCTTATTTCCGCGGCGAGCTGGCAGAAGATTTTTAAGCAGTATCAGAAAATCGAAGAAGAAATTTCCAGCGCCCTGGAAACAAAAGCGAAGGAGGAAGGCGACGATATTGTTGCCATCAAAGCCGATGAAGCCACGGGCGTGGATGATGAAGATATTAATAGCGCGCCGGTTTCTCGGATTGTTTCCGTTATCATCCGCCACGCGGTTGAAGCCCGGGCCAGCGATATTCATATCGAGCCGTTTGATAAAGAAAGCCGCGTGCGCTATCGCATCGACGGCATTCTCCATACTTCTCTGACTTTGCCGAAAAGCATCCATAACGCCATTATTGCCCGCATCAAGGTAATGTCCAAGCTGAAGTTGGATGAAACGCGCGTGCCTCAAGACGGCCGCATCCGCCTTTTGGTGAGCGGACGAGCCGTTGATTTCCGTGTTTCCACTCTGCCTCTGGCCAATCAAGAAAAAGTGGTGATGCGTATTCTTGATACGGCCAAAGGCGCCCCGGCTTTAGAGGATTTGGGTTTTAATGTCAATTCGTTGAGAGCTATTAATGCCGCGATTAAAAAAACGAGTGGCATCATTCTGGTAACCGGTCCGACCGGTTCCGGCAAGACGACCACTCTTTATTCTCTACTGACGATTTTAAATCAAGAAGGCGTGAATATTTCAACTTTGGAAGATCCGATTGAATACGAAATGAAAGGCGTTAATCAGTCGCAGATCCGGCCGAAAGTCGGTTTTACTTTTGCTACCGGCCTGCGCTCGCTTTTGCGCCAAGATCCGAATATCATCATGGTCGGCGAAATCCGCGATGAAGAAACGGCGGAATTATCCATCAATGCTTCTTTAACCGGACACTTAGTCGTCTCCACTCTTCATACTAACGATGCGATCGGCGCCATTTTCCGTTTATTGGATATGAAGATTGAGCGTTTTTTGCTTGCCTCCACTTTAAAGACGGTGGTGGCGCAGCGCCTGGCACGGCGTTTGTGCGAGAAATGCCGGCAGGAAACGATTTTACCGCCTTCGGAATTGGAAAAATTAACCTTGGAATTGCAGGGCGTGCCGCCGTCGATTTTGCAAGCAGAATTGCCGGGATTAGTTAACCCGGCCGATTTAAGCCAATATAAATTTTATCGAGCCGTCGGTTGCAGCCATTGCGAAAATACCGGTTTTACCGGCCGGGTGGCCATTTCCGAAGTAATTGATATTAACGATACGCTCCGAGACATGATTAATAAAGGAAATCAGGAGTTAAGCTTGGATACTGTTAAGAAGAGCCAAGATTTTATTTCGATCAAACAGGATGGCGTGATCAAAGTAGTGAAGGGAATTACAACCACCGAAGAAGTCTTGCGCGTAATTGAAAGTTAAAAAATATGCCGATTTTTAAATACAAAGCCAAGAACAATACGACCGGCCGTTTTAAATCGGAAATGACTATCGGTTTGAACGAGGCGGATGTAATCACCCGCTTGCGCCGCCGCGATTTCAGTCTTGTTTCCATTACCGAGGTGAGCGGCAGCTTTGACGCTAAACTACATCTGCTTATCAATCCGATTAAGGCAAAAGATCTGGTTATTTTTGCCCGCCAGTTTTCCGTGATGATCGCCGCCAATGTGCCGGTGGTTGAATCTCTTCTGATTCTGATTGATCAGACAAATAATTTTTCCCTGAAAAATATGATTGCCGATATCGCTTTTGAAGTGGATAGCGGCTCTTTACTTTCTGATTCCTTCGCCAAGCGGCCGCAGGTTTTTTCCGAATTTTTTGTGAACATTATTAAGAGCGGCGAAACTTCCGGCAAACTGGACGAGGTTCTTAATTATCTGGCGGATGAAACGGAAAAAAGTTACGATATGTCTTCCAAAATCAGGGGAGCGATGATTTACCCGATTTTTATTCTGGTCGGTTTATCCGGCGTCGGCATCGTCCTAATGGTTTATGTTATTCCGAATTTAACCAGCATGCTTGTTGAATCCGGCATGCAGTTGCCGTTTGCCACGCGCGTCATTATCACCTTATCTAATTTTTTAAAGAATTATTTGATTTTAATCGCTTTGGTGGTGATCGGTTTAGTGATGGCCGGGCGTTATTATTTAAAGACCGTCCGCGGCCGCCGGCAGATTGATACCCTTAAATTGCGGTTGCCGATTTTCGGCCGTTTGTTTAAATATATTTATCTGATGCGCTTCACCCGTTCTCTGTCTACTTTATTGAAAGGCGGCGTCACTATTACACGTTCTTTGGAAATTACCGCCAATGTCGTGGGCAATGTCGTTTATCATGATTTGATTATGGCCACTCTGGAATCGATTAATGATGGTAATCCGCTGGCGACCGTCATGGAGGCGAGCGACGATGTGCCGAAGATGGTGCCGCAGATGATCAGCGTCGGCGAACGCACCGGCAAGATTGATTCCGTCTTGGATAAAATTACTGATTTTTACGGACGAGAATCGGCGACGATGTTAGCAAATCTCAGTACTTTGATGGAACCAATCATCATGGTGGTCATGGGCGTCGGCGTCGGCATCATGGTCGCGGCCGTTTTGTTGCCGATGTATAATATGGCCAGCCAATTTTAAGCGTTTAACTCTTGTGGTAATATCCGGGGTCTGCTATAATTTTAATATATTAAAATTCTTTACGTTTGCGCCTTTAATAACCGGTATTAAGGACGTAAACGGAAATTTTTGAAAGGGGGTGAATTTATGAATAATAAAAAAGGTTTTACTTTAATCGAACTTTTGGTGGTTATCGCCATTATCGGCTTGCTCTCCACCATGTCCATCATCGCTTTGAACAGCGCGCGCGCCCGTTCCCGTGATGCCAAGCGCATCTCCGATATCAAACAGATGCAAACTGCCTTGGAAATGTTTTATAACGATGCCGGTTATTATCCCGCTACCGGAGAGGTTGATGCCGGCGATTCAATCGCCACCGGCAGCAACGTTTATATGAAAATAGTGCCGACCGCCCCGACCCCGATCGACGGTACTTGTTCAGCGGCTCAGAATACTTACACCTATGCTTATTCTGGCACCTCGGGTGCAGCCTCAGGCTCTTATACTTTGACTTATTGTTTAGGCGCCCAGACTGGTGGTGTTCCCGCCGGTCTTAACACCGCCACCCCTTCCGGAATTAGATAAAATTTTTTCAGTTTAAAAATGAAAATCCGTAAATTTGCGGATTTTTATTTTATTGGCGAATTTGTTTCGATTTTAAGATTATGTTATAATATAAAAATATGATGGAGTATTATTTTGACCATCATATTTTTCTCGTTTCGGAAAAATAATAAGAATAGTATGAATAAAAAAGGTTTTACTTTAATCGAACTTTTGGTGGTTATCGCCATTATCGGCTTGCTCTCCACCATGTCCATCATCGCTTTGAACAGCGCGCGCGCCCGTTCCCGTGATGCCAAGCGCATCTCCGATATCAAACAGATGCAAACTGCCTTGGAAATGTTTTATAACGATGCCGGTTATTATCCGGCTACCGGAGCAGTTGATGCCGGCGATTCAATCGCCACCGGCGGTAATACTTATATGAAAGTAGTGCCGACCGCCCCGACTCCGATTGACGGTACTTGTTCGGCGGCACAGAATACTTATACTTATGTGTATGGCGGCGGTGCGGTCGCTTCCGGTTCTTATACTTTGACTTATTGCTTGGGCGCTCAGACCGGCAATGTTCCCTCCGGCCCTAATACCGCCACTCCGGCCGGCATCCGCTAGTCTTAAATTTTTAAAGTTCGCGCCTTCTCGCCCGTTTTCTTTGTCTTGGCAACACCCGCTTTTAGCGGGTGTTTTCGTGGGCGCGCTTATGCTATACTAAAAGATATGGATTGGGAATTAACTGAAAATTTAGAAGATAAGGCTTGGGATCAAACTTTGAGCCGTTTACCGGACGGGGCGGAATTATTACAATCCGGCCTTTGGAGAAAAATCGCTTTGGCCGAGAATCGGATCGTGCGGCGTTTGGCCTGGCAAAAAAAAGGCGTTCCGGTTGTTTTGGCTCAGATTTTAGAATCAAGCCGGGTCGGTTTTAAATTTTGGTATCTGCCGCGCGGGCCGATTTGCTTACAGCCGGATCAAGCCGAAATTGCCTGGCCGCAAGTGATTGCTGATTTAAAAACACAAGCGCGCCGCGCCGGAGTGATTGCTCTCCGCTTTGAACCGGAGAATTGGTTTTTACCGTCTGATATTTTCGGCCGGCCGCTTAAGCCTGTTCAGCCGGCAAAAAGCTTATTTTTAGATTTGAGCAAAAGCCAAGAAGCCTTATGGGCTCAGATGCATCCGAAAACCAGATATAATATCCGCTTAGCCGAAAAGAAAGGGGTGGAAATTTATCGCGGCTGTAAATCGGAGTTATCTTCATTTTTACAATTATTGCAAGCCACGACGAAACGCGATCATTTTCGTGGCCATAATCCGGCGCATTATCAGCATCTCTTGGCCGAAGGCGAGCCGGCGATAGAATTATGGCTAGCGCGGCGGGAGGGGAAGATTATTGCCGGCGGCATTTTTTCTTTTTATCAAGGCCGAGCGGTTTATCTGCATGGCGCTTCCGCCGATGCCGAAAGGCAATATATGGCGCCGCATTTATTGCAGGGGCAAATGATTTTGCGCGCCAAAGAAAAAGGTTGCCGTTATTATGATTTTTATGGGATCGATGAGCAGAAATGGCCGGGAGTGACTCGTTTTAAGCGCGGCTTCGGCGGTGAAGAAAGAACTTATCCCGGTACCTTTAATCTAACCGTCTCCCGCGGGCGTTATTTTTTATATCTTTTTTTAAGCCGCTTGGTTCGTATTTTTCGAAGTTGATTTATTTTTAATTTTTTTATGTTTTCTCTTGAGATTACCAATTTAACCAAGCAAAGAGTGCCGTGGAAAGCCCTTTCTGCCGCTGCCATTTTTGCGGCCAAGCGTTTGCGCCTGCAAGGAGAATTATCCGTGGTGTTAAGCGGCGACAAGCGCCTGCGGACTTTGAACCGCACTTTCCGCGGGCGGGACAAAGCGACGGATATTTTGACTTTTGCCGCCCCGAAAGAATTTTCTGGCGCCTTAGGAGAAATTTTTATAAATTTGCAAGATTGCCGGCGGCCGCGGAAATATCAAGAAGTTTTGGCTGAAAAAAAATCTTTTGTTTATTTATTGTTTTTTTTGCTTATTCACGGTTTGTTGCATTTAGCCGGCGGCGAAGATGAAACCGAAAGCGGCCGGCAACAGATGATCACCCAGGGCAAAAAATTAATGGCAGAATTGCGGGAACATGATATAATTAAAGGGAAATTATTGGTTTAAATATGCGCCGGCGTTATCTTTTATTTTTAATTTTACCTTTTCTGGCTTGTTGGTCGCCGGTCTTTTTTAATGGCGTTCAAGCTTCCATCAATGATAACGTCCGCGGCCGCGCTTACAATCCGCTTTACGGCCTGATTAGTTTAAATTGCATGGATGATGATTTTGCCGGCCGTTTTCCTTTTACTTTTACCTTCCGTTTTAATGTTCCGCCCTGTACTTTGTCGCAACACGGCGTTAATTTAGATATCAATAATCATTTTTCCGGGTTGGCCTGGAATCCGACTCTGGGCTACATTAATTTTGCCGCCACCAGTACGCCCGCGCCCCCGAGCTATACTTTTAACAGCCATTGTCCGACTTGTACGGCCGCCAATAATTGCAGTGCTTGCTATGATCCGTCGGATCAGCGCGTTTACGGCTGGGTGCGAGTGGAAAACGATCATCGCTGGCTGGAATTGAACGGCCATCCGACCAACCCCACGGCGATAACAAATTATTCGGCGCCGCAACCGGGGATTTTTTCCGGCTATGCTTCCAGCTCTTTCGGCTATATCAGCTTTAATTGCAGCAACGATAATAGCTGCGGTACGGAAGATTATAAAGTTTATCTTTGGAAATTAGAATTAGCCGAAATGTCCGCGCCGAATTGGAGCTTTACCGAAGCTTGCAATGGCGGCGCGCGCAAGGCCGTCTTTAAATGGCTGCGCCGCAGCGGCCAGCAATCTGCTTATCGGGTAATTGTGAATACGGTTAACAGTACTTCCAGCCCCGTTTTTGATTCCGGCAAACTTACCGGCACCGCCGTGCAGCTGGTCTGTCCCGGTTCCAATTGCGACTTTATCCCCGCCTATAATACTTCTTATTATTGGTGGCTGCAGCTTTGGAATGACAAAGATGAGCCGACGGAATTTTTCCAGTTTAACACCAATACTTACGGGCATTTGACGGATAATATCGCCGGCAACGCCATCGCTAATCCGGATGATCCGAATTTAACTTTCAGCTCTTATAAGCACGCTTTTCCGACACCGTACTTTACTTGGAGCCCCTTAGATATTATTGTCGGCTCCACCACGGATTTTGTCAGCAATTCCAGTTATTACACGACCGCTTCGCCGAACAGCAATCCGCAGGCTTGCGTTGACGGCACTTGCGGGTTCTTATGGTCGGTGAGCGATAACGCCGCCATCATCGGCAGTACGACTCATTCCACCACGACCATGATTTTCACCAATAAGAACGCGAAGACGGTTTCTCTTTCGATTACCGATCCCGATTTATATCAATGTTCGACTTCTTCACCGATTTTAACCATCAATTATGATTTGCCGATTTGGAAAGAAGTGAAAGCGGAATAACGGTAAAAAATAAGTTTGGGATGGCCGGGAATAATCGAAAAATAAAAATGATTTATCTTTCATCATAATGTCAAAAAAGTGGAAAATATTTAAGCCTAAAGCCGCTTTCAGCTTGATTGAAATCATGGCTGTTTTATTGATCGTTTCTTTGGGCATGGTCGGCATGGTCAATCTGGCGACGCAGAGCATCCAGGCGCAGACGATCAATCGCGGCAGCATCGTTGCCTATCAACTGGCTCAGGAAGGTTTGGAGATTGTCCGCCAGATTCGGGATACAAATTGGCTCCAAGGCCGGAACTGGAAGACCGGTTTGGCTTCTGGTACTTATTGTCTTGATTATCGGAGTCCGTCTTTGCGGCCGGTGGCGAGTTTGAATGATTGTAGTTTATATTTTGATAGCAATAACTGGTATTATGCACCCAGTATTATGGAAGAAACGGCCGGCAGCCGCTTTAGTAATTTTCGCCGGATCGTGGTCATTAATGCTCAAACCTCTACTGCGGCCGTCAGTACTATCGTTTCTTGGGATGATCGCCACAAGACTTTCCGCTATGAAGTGGAAACTCAACTTTATGATTGGAAATAGAAAAAAAATTAATAATTATCAGGATAAAAGCGGCTTTTCTCTGATTGAACTAATTGTCAGTTTAAGCATTATCGCTTTGATTTCTGCTATTTTTTTGGCGAATTATCATAACGCCAATCGCCGGACCGATTTGACCATGGCGGCGCAGACACTGGTGACTGATATCCGTTATGCTCAAGCTAACGCTCTGGGCCTGATTAAATACGACGGCGAAGTCCCGGCCGGAGGCTGGGGTATTTTTGTTTCCACTAATCCGCAAGACCAAGGCCATTATCTTTTATTTGCCGATGAAAATGACAATCAAAAATTTGATGAAGGCGAAGCCTCGGCTAATCTCGGCGGACGCCGGATAGATTTGCCGGCGAATATTGTGATTGACAATTTATCGCCTCTCAGTCCGTCGGCCAACATTACCTTTTTGCCGCCGGATCCGATTACGCGCTTAAGCAGCAATACGACCAATAGTACTTATTTGGATATTCGTTTACGAGAGAAAGTAAATAATAACACCAAGACCATCCGGGTGAATTTTCTGGGTCTAGTGGAAGTGATTGATTGATATGTTGATTTTTCGCCGCCATCTTGCCGGCCGTCCGGGCAATACTTTGATCGAGGTGATTGTTTCTACCTTGCTTTTTGTCGTGATTCTCTTGTCCATGACCCAGATTTTTAAGATGATTCTGGATAGCCAGCGCCAAGCGATCGCGACTCAGAATGTCCAGGAAAGTTTGAAATATTTTTTTGAAGTTATTTCCAAAGAAATCCGCATGGCCAAACGTGCCGGCGGCGGCTGCGCCCATATTCCGGCCACCAAACGTTTCGCCACCAGCACTAATGCCTACGGCGACGTTCTTTATTTGAAAAATTATCACAATGAATGCGTCTCTTATTATCTTGACGATGATAACGGCGTTATTCGTTTTAAAGTGGAGCGTGGCGCCAATTCCGGATTTTTATCGCCGGCCAAGATTAATATTCAAGATTTGCGTTTTATCATTCATGAAGATGCGGACGCTCAGGCCTATGTTTCCATTAATCTCGGCGCGCAAGCAATCGGCCGGGAAGCTTCTTTTTCTCAAATGCGGGTGCAAACGACCGTTACTTCTCGGTACTATAAGGATAATTGATTATGATCAGGAATTTTTTAAAACAGATTCTTAAGATTAGGGCAGGGAGCGCGATCATGCTCACCTTGTTCATCTTAAGCGCGGTCATGCTGATCGTTTTCGGCGGGGCCGCCGTTATCACTTCCGGTTTAAAGATGGGCGGCGTCCAGTCGCAATCGACGCGCGCTTATTTCGCCGCCGAAGCTGGGGCAGAACGGCTATTGTATGAATTCCGGCAAACCGGCAATTTGGATGATATTTATGTCCATCAGGAGAATATTTTCGGCACCACCACTTTGCCTACCGGCAGCAGTTATGTGGTTAATTATGATCAGTTTCCGCCCTTCATTTTTACCAGTATCGGTTCTTATGAAAGCACGAAGCGGAGCGTTGAATTGGACTTTTAAAGATCGTTTAATTTTAAATGTGGATTTAAAAAATCCCGGCCGAGTGGGCAGGGATTTTTGTTATTTATCAAGAGAAAATTTTATCAGAGCCTTTTTTATTTCTTTGTCTTCCCGCTCATAGCCAGGCATAAAAGAAATTTTTTCACTATAGTCAATATCTTTGAAATAAACTAAGGATTCTCGGAAAATTCTCTCGTTAAACTCCCCCTTAAATATTTTTTTAGCCTGAACGGAAATTTGTTTAACTGAATAGAAACTATTGATTATAAAATATAAATCGACATAATCTTTCCATTTATTACGCCGACTTAAAGCGTAGGCTTTCATGGCCGCTAAGGTTAGAATATCCGGGGATTTTATATATTTTTCTATTTCCAGATTAAATTTTATCGGAAAAGGATAATATAAAAAAGTTAAACGTATGCCATTAACGGTAAAACTAAATTCTCCGCGTTCATCTTGAGCAACATGGCTGATATCAAGACCGTTTAATTTTATAATTTGCCGGAGACGGCTATTTTTAAATTCGTGTAGAGAAAAAAGGTCAAAATCAATTGACTCGCGGTGTCCAATTTGTAAAGCAATGGCAGTGCCGCCGACTAGACCAAAGTTTTGTTTAAACTCGGATAAAAGTGGTAAAAAATTTTGTTGTTTTTTGCTTAAGATTTCTTTATGCATATTGTCGAAAGTAAAGTCGGAAATAATTTTTGGAACGCGGGCGGTAATTATTGCGAGCTTGGCGGCTTTGTTTTTTAAAAATCATTGACACTTTCTCTGTGCCTAGCAATTGCAATAATGCTTGAAAATCGTTCCAGTCGCCGTGGTTAAGAACCGCCGCCACTACCGCTTCTTCGGAAACAGCCTGATAATCGCGCACCCACCAGATTAAATATGGCCTTTTTTTGAGAAAATTTTTGATTTTTTGATCATTTTTCATATTTAAATCATATCATAAATAAGCTAATTTTTCAAGATAAAAAAACATCGGCGCGATCCTTGGCCAGCCTTCCCCTGATTATAAAAAAATGATATAATTTCAATAAGAAAAGTTTTAATTCGTGCCTTCGTTTTTTGCTTTTCTTTCCGCTAAAAAATTCCCTTTGTGCCGATGAAACGGAAACAAAAAAATCTGTTTTTCAGGGCGCCATTTTCATGGTTGCCATTTTTTGTTATTTGTTTATTTTTATCGGCATTTTTTGTTTTACCGGCGCAAGCGGCCATAATTAATAATTACAATAAAGCCGCGGACAGTACTTTGGCGGCCAGTGAATGGAATACTTTGTTAACTGATTTTGTTGCCAAGAATAATGGCGGCGACGTTTTGACCGGTTATTTTGGCATTAATACGGCGACCTCCTCGACTTACGCCCTGGATATTAACGGCGCCTTGCGCGCTACCAGTTTTTCCGGCGTGTACACGGGCAATCTTTACGCCTCTAATATTTTTAATGGCGCTTTCGGCAGTAATACCGGTAATGGTGATTACGGTTTTCCTAATCGTTTAAGTCTTAATTTCGGCGCCGGCACCACCCCTTTAACTTTAAGCCAGCCTGCCAGCACAACTCTTGCCATTAACGGCAGGGTGGGTGTCGGCACGACTAGCGCCAATGCTTTATTGCATCTTTACCAGAACGGCGGTAGTAATAACGCGGAATTGGATATTCAAAGCGTTGCCGGCGCTCTTCAACACTGGGCGATTTATCAAGAGCGGACAAACGGCGATCTGCGATTCTGGAATAACAATATTACCGGCGAAAAGAATTTATTTACCTTGACGGATAATGGCAGCGTAGGCATTGGAATTATTAATCCTTACGCCAAACTTGATATTTTTGGCGCGCTTAAATTCGGCGATACCGCCGATGCCTGCGACGCCAATCATAGCGGCGCTCTCCGCTATAATTCAACTTCCGGCCAGTCTTATCTCTGCGACGGGAAGCGCTGGCTAAATCAAAAAAATTGCGGTTTGATGACCGATGACGCGGGG
>CAZIHD010000014.1:0-16634 GCA_964539015.1 uncultured Gammaproteobacteria bacterium | reverse complement strand
AGCGTAGCGGAGTCGAGGGATCCCCGGGGGATGTCTCGACAAGCTCGACATGACATTTTGGTTCGACATGACATTTTGGTTCAACATGACACTATACAAAAGACCCCGCGTAAAACGCGGGGTCTTGTTGTTTTCTCAGCTTTTAAGGAAAACCGAGAGGAACCGCTGAACGACTAAGAAACTTAGTTATTCAACTTCGGGAAATCAATGCTGTTTAAGCCATTGATTCTCAAAGTGGTGTAAGCAGCCGTGCTATCCATTGAGGAATCTTTCCAAGTAACGTTAGCGGTGGAGGCATCATTCAAAGCATCGAATTTAGCCTGGAAGCTAGCGCTGGCAGTATTACCACCAGGAACATTGGAAACGTTCGCTCTAACAATATAGTAAACGGTTGTACCCGGAGTCACATCAACATCAGTAGACTTTACATTTGTAGTAAAGTAGTTATTAGAAGATGTGGCAACGGCGGATACACCTGAACCACCGACTTTCTCAATAGTCATACTATCAAGAGAAGTGCTGGCAGTACCATTAATCGTAGTGTAGAACTTGAAGCTGCTGATTGCAGTCTTAACCTGGGTGCCATCGCTGTTAGTGTTGGTAGTAACAGGAGTGGTTACCTTGATAATACCTACAACATTGGAACCGCTGGTTAATTTGCTGTCAACCGAGTAACCGCCACCAGTAGTTTCAGAAGAAATGGCGGAAATCATAGTTGCAACCGGACCAACAAGTTTAGAATCAGTGCTGCCAATTACTAAGTGAGCGCCAGTCAAATCATCACCACTAGAGAAATCCTGCGCTTCGCAAGCACCTAGAGTGAATTTCATTGAAGCAAAACCAAGAGCGCCAGCCTGATCTTTACCAATATTATTCAAGGTACCCTTTAAAGTATAGGTCTTTTCAGAAGTCGGAACCTTTAAGTTGACATTGTCAAATAAGACAGTGCCTGAATTCAAATTAGTGGTAGAAGCGACCTCAGTAGAACCATCAAATAAGGATAATTTGGAGAAAATATTGGACGGAGAGGTAGTGCTATTCAAGCCACTGACTGTAAGTCTCAGCTTAGTTAACTTAGCTTCGCCATTATCAGCTTTCATCTTAATGGAAGCCAAAGGACCGGATTCAATACCAGCTAAAACATAAGAATCGTACTTAGTGGCATCAACAGTCGTATCAATATTCATGTTCAGAGTAGCAGTGCCAACGATGGTAACAGTTCTGTTGGCTAAAGGCCAAGTTTCACCGGAATTAATTTCACCGTTCTTATTGGTATCAAAGGAAGCATAAACAGCATTTCCCTTGTCAGTTTCTTCCATATCATAACCATCTAAACCATAAGTCAAAACATCATCGGTACCAGGAGTGATACTTCGTTTGACTAAAGAGGCGGTTAAAATGTAAGAAACGGTGTCATTGGCTGCAATCTCCTGATTCAAGTTATCAAAGGTAATTTCGCTACCAGATAACTTAGAGGAAGTTTTGGAGGCAAAAGCGGAAGCGGAACCGTTTTTCCAGAGCTTGAATTCACTGACCATGTTATTAGTTACAGTATGAGTAGGATCAGTAAATCTTAAAGTATTAATTTTAACAGCACTGGATTCACCGGCCTTGACATTGAAGCTATAAAGCGGAACATCGCTAGAACCAGCGGTAGCACTCAAAGTGCTGGATAAAGCATTGCGAGTAATATCCGCATCTGCCGCCTGAATAGTAATCTTCTTCAAATCAACTGCATTCGGAGTGATATCAGTAATTCTGGTATCATTAGCAGTTTCTTTGATAGTTAAATCAGCAGCAGCATCATCAACACGGAAAGTATAATTAATGCTATCAGCAGCATTCTTTATAGTGTCAAATCTCACAACTAATTCATGAGTTTCGCCACCATGCATTGTTAACCCCATGCTATCATTACGATAAACTTTAGTCGTAGAAGAAGCAGATTGAGTTACGTGATCTAAGTCATAAGAAGTACCAGTGGTCCGATCGTATAACTGCAAGTTTTCAATATTGGTAAATTCATTGATAGACGAAGCTTCGTTGCTATCAACAGTCAAATTGAAAACAGATAATTCAACGGTCTTACCATTGTTAACGGTAATCTTAAAGGAACCACCTTCAATCTTTTTGGTATCCTTCTTAACTTTGTCGTTAGCAGCATTTACTTTGGTGATGGAAATCGCACCAGCATTAACCAAGACATCTTGGCCTAAAGTATTGCCAGTAATGCGAACCGGGTAACCATAATGGTTACCAGTTGCCATCAAATCAGTAGTATCATTGCCACCGTCAAGTTCAAATCTTACATATTTGCCAGCACCGTCAATCGGATCAGCCTTCACTTCAAAGCGGGCAGTAGTGCCATCTTTGATTACGATCGGGGTGTCCAAAACGAAGTTGACATACTTGCTAACGATACCATTAGAAGTCGCGATGACATTGCCATCCTTATATAATTTAAGATTGGTCAAATCGCCATCGGAAATCGCGGTTGCGCCAGAAGTGGTAGGATCTGTTCTCTTTAAAGAGATAGACTTGAAAGTAATATCTTCACTAGTAGCTTCTAATTTAAACTTAGCAACTGAGGATTGAATTTCGCCCAACTTAACGTCAGACAAAGTATTACCACCATCACGCTGAACATCTAATTCTCCGAGATCGGAAACGTTGGTGCCAGACATGGTGTTTCCCTTAATCGGGAAGGAACCAGTAACGGAAGCGGAGGTCATAATGTCGCTCGCTTTCGCAATGCTTAAGTTATAATTATCAGTACCGTTAAGCTTAGCTCTTGCTTCTAAAGTAACAGTAGTACCCTTAGAAACAGTTAAAGGATTGGTGAAGTTGATTTCCGCATATTTGTCAGAAGAACTGACATTCTTTGCGGTGTTGTTCAATTTCACGCCATTGTTGTAGACGGAAACAGCCTTAATATCGGTTGCTGCGCCTAAGCCGCCGGCAGTCAATCTTAAACCATTGACAGTGATGTCGCCATCGCTGGAAGCAGTGATATTGATTTTCATCATCGTCACGGCTACGCCGGTCGGAATATTCTGAGCAGCCGGGGTATCAGAGGACAAAGCAGCGGTTAAACCGGTGCCCTGACCGGGCTGAACGCCGATGGTTGCACCAGACGGTTTCGCCAAATCTTCAGCGCCAGTGATGCTAGAACCAGAAGCAGTTAAAGAAGTGCTGGTGGTAATAACGTTGTTGAAGTTGAAGCGATTGGCATTGAAAGCCGCTTCGCTAGCGATTAAACGATAGTTGGTACCATCATAATAATAAACGCTGGCGTTGTTGGCATTCTTTAACAAAGTGCCGGCCGGATAAGCGCCGGAAGTTAAAGGAGTACCGATGGTGTAGTTGGTGAAGAAAGCATCGGCAACGTCGACCACTTTCTTGGCCCAATTGGTGCCATAAAGAGTGATTGCATCGCTTTCGCTTTGGATCTTGCGTAAAACGCCAGTACCAGTGACGGCGTAAACGGACGGATCAGTTGTAATCTTCACGAGCTTGGTGCCCGGTCTCATGGTGATGTTGGAGCCTAAAGGATAGGACTGCAATTCAGAAGCGGAGATTGTGACTACGCCGCTGAAATCATTGTACCAAGAGAAGTACACGGATTCGCTCGGGAAAACGTATCTCTTGCCGTCGTTGCCAAGGTAATAGATAGAGGACAAGCCATCCATCTTAATCAAATCACCGGCCTGAGCAGAAGCCTTCGCTGTATTGACAGTTAAGCCGCTCATCGCGATGATTGATAATACCATTACGCCGACAGTCAAGAATTTGCGTAATTTTTTCATAAATAATTGATAAAATCATTTTCGGCTGTCCGCACAATAGTAGTGGGAACAAGCCGATTAATGATAAAGGATTGGTTTTTCCGGATTTTTTAAACTCTCTTGTCTTTCTTTTCGCTTTTTGCCTTTCCGGTAATCGCTTTTTAGAAGCGTCGACCGGTTAAAGACTGAAAAAATCTTATATATAGATTGATCGGAATCCCGCCTCACCAACTTGTCGGTTGAAGCAAGCTTTTTTAGACTGACAAAACGATTAAGGACTGCCAGCCTGCAGAGCTTGTTTTTAGCCGAGGCTGGAGAAAAGCTTAATCAATCTATTAATAATGATTTCCTACGGTCTTTTTCCGGACAAACATTTCTGGCCGGCAAATATCCGGGAAGAACGGAAGCGGAAGAAAGACAGAAAAGAGTCATTTTTTCGGAAAAATATTTCTTAATTTAAGGAGCGAGGCCTTCCCTTGCGGGATTCGACCTTGACTAGGCTCGCTAACCCCGGACTACCGGCTGCGGTAGATAAATCCACTGCAGTCGGATTCGCCAGGATTTATTAATTTATCTCCGTAGTACAATCCAGATCGGAAGAAACCAGGAATCTGATCTTCTAAAAAGGCATCGACTTCAGAGACAAACTAATAAACACCGACGAAAATTATTTATCTGTATAAAAATGGGCAATAAGCTCATCTTCCTTGATATAACGTAAACACTGATTATAAATGGCCTTCAACGTTCCTTTATCTAGCTCCCTGTGATTAGGGATAGTAAGTGACTGTTCACCGAGAATATTTTTACGACTAAGCTTAACATGGCTACCCTTCTGGCCAACAATTTTAAAACCAAAAATTTCTAAAATCTTTAAAATCTGTTTGCCGGAAAGAACTTTTAATTTATCAGGCATAAAGAGGAACTTCCATATTTACTAATACCGACGGTTTTTTATTTAAACCAAAACTGCTGGGATTTTTACCGGCCAAATGCAGCGATACTGCTTCTTTAATATTTTTATAAAGTTCATCCAGGGTCTTACCTTGAGTTACTACGGGAAAATCGACGCCGGAAGCGATAAAATATTTTTCTCCTTTGCTGATTGTAAATTGAATAATACTTTTCATATTTTTACTTTATCATCTCTTTTACTTCCTTTAATTTATTCAAAGCGCTGTCATAATCCTTATTATCAAACAAGGTTTTGGCTTCATCCAAAATATTTTCCGCTGCTTTGCCGGCGGCCGGAGCTTCCGTCTTCACCGCTTCGGTTTTAGTGGCAGTCTCGGTTGAACCATTGTTATTGATTAATAATTGTGTACCGGCTTCAACTTTGCCGTTACCGGCAGCCACAATCGTATCATCTTCACTCTTAACGGCGGCCGGAGTTTTGGCCGGCGCGGCTATCGGCGCCGGAACCGCGGTTTTTGCCGGAGTATTCTTTTTATTATTAATGGCCACGATCTTAGTGCGGGCGGTATCAATTTCTTTATTAAAACTCTCGTTAAGCTGAGCGACTTGATCTTGATTGCCGGCATCAACGGCGGTATTGGCCAAAACCTCGGTAATCGCTTCGGCGTGATCGGTGGCAAATTTCACTTCCATCTTATCTCTTTCTTCGGCATTAAAGACGGTATTTAATTTTGCTTTTTCGGAAATGATGCGGGCAATATATAAGGAATCGTTCGGCTTCGTTTTATTAAAGGCAAGATGACCGAAAGCGCTGGCGCCGACGAGAACTAACAGCAAAGAAGCAAAAGCCATAGCCGGCTGGGAAGCGGCCTGCATGAAGCTGCGGACGTTGATAACAAAACAACGCCAAGAAGATAATTCCTTGACGCCGGAGTTGTTGATTTGAGACAGCAAAATTTCCCGGTTGCTCTTTAACCAGGCAGTATCCGGATCAATGTTTTGCAAATTTTTTAATTGTTTCAAAAAATCATTCTCGGTCATACGTCTTAATATACGGATAATAGGAAAAAATGTTACAACTCCTCAACCCTGATTTGCCCGTCTTTATTGGCTATTTTATACTTCCGTAAGATAAGTCCACAATAACGTAGACTTATCTTATTTTTTAAGTAAAACCACCCTTCCCTTTCTATTTCTTCTGCTCTTTTTCCACCATTTCTTTCAAAGCGGCGATGGCGCGATGCAAGATAACACGGACATTACCGCGGCTCTTGCCGGTTACCGCCGCGATTTCTTCTAAACTTAAATCATTAACAAAACGAAGAATGATGACTTCCCGATATTCCTCCTTAAGCAGCGGCAGCTGCTGGCGAATAAGCGCCAAGTCGGCCGCCTGGTCCAGGTCAGCCGCTAAATCCTGCTTTTCATCCAATACTTCAATCGGATTATTTTCATCATCCAAAGACACTTCCAGCTTATTGCCGCTTTCCCGATAATAATCAATAATTGAAGTACGGGCAATCTTATACACCAGCGCCCGCAAAGTTTTACTGTCGCTTAAAGTATTGGTTTGAATATAATTCCAAGACTTTAAAAAAATCATGGAAGTAAGATCCTGCGCCTCTTCTTCTTTACCGACTTTAAAATAAACAAAGCGATAAACATCCTTGACATAGGCATCGTAAACCTTAATAAAAGCCTCTTTGTCCTGGTTCTTTAACTTTTGTAATAATTGCTTATCTTTAAATTTTTTTGCAAGATGCGCCGGCATGATGATAATCAAAAAATAAGGGTTTTGTCCCTTTCCTTTAAAATTTAAATTTTACTTTTTTATTTTAACATAAAAACTCAAAAAAGCAAGAAAAAAAGATAATTGCCCTGATATTTTTTTCTCCTATTTTCTCCTGTTTCCTTACTCTTTTCTACCCTTGACTTTTTTATTTATTAATGATATTATAAGTTAACAAGCTAATTTTAAGTCTAATCTATATTAGACTTAAAATATAAATATAGCTTTTATTTAATTAATTTATTATTTTAGTCTAGAATTTACTAGACTAAAATCAAAAATAAATGTTAGATAATTTCAAAACTACCGCCGCTAAAAACCTGATTTGGCTTTCTGTTTCTGAAGCCGCCAAACTGGGCGGCGTTAAAGATAAAACTATTCGCCGCGCTTTAAAAGCAGACTCCGGTTTAAAATTTAAAATTACCAAAAACCGCTATCAAATCGAGCTTGGTTCCCTGATTATATATCTGCACAAAAATACCAAGCTGAGAAACAAATTGATGGATTACGGCCTCGGCCAATACTGGCCTCAGCCGGTGACCATAAAGCCTCGTTCGGAAGCATAGAAAATTTCCCAACGAAGCCTGACAAGCAGGCAAAGAATCGTCCTTCAAACGGCGATTCTTTGTTTATTCGGTTATATCTCAAGCCGACAAAAAAGCACCTGATTCCGTAGGTGCTTTTTTGATATAGAGAGAGAACTGATTACCGATTATAAAACGGCATCCTTCACCGCTTTGGCCAAGCGGAATTTAACCACGGTCTTAGCCGGAATCTTAATGGTTTCACCGGTAGCAGGATTGCGGCCTTCGCGCGCTTTCCTCTTCGCCTTCACTAATTTACCGAAACCGGGAACTAAACATTCACCGTTCTTTTTCACTTCTTTGTAAGTCATCTCGGACATAGTCTCGAGGAAACCGTTGACATCCTTTTTGCTTAAGCCGGTAGCTTCAGCCAGGTTGGCGACGATCTGCGCCTTAGTCATTTTTGACATACGCTTTGCATGGGGCCTTTATTACGAAGCAGTCAGCGCGAGGGCCGGCCGGCGTAACAAGTGAGCCGATTAATAAAAATATTTAAAAAAATAAATACTTATAAACAAGGAAATAATTTTCATTTAAGCGGATATTTATTGAGTAAAATAAAAGCTTAAAATTATCACCCCCTGTTTATATGGATATTATAGCATAGAATAAAAACAATGCCAATAAATACAAGGCCTTTTTAAAACCTGCTTGTTGGGACGAAACAAACGCATAAATACCGGCCGCCATCGCCGCAACGGCTCAAGAAAAAAATCACGTTCAGGCCGCCGACCGGAGATATTTTTGCCGGTCCTTTTCCGGTAAACGTTCCAGTGCATAACGCAAAGTAACGCGCGGCAAACGGCCGGCATATTCATCCAAAAAAGCCCGTAAAACCGGCTCGTCCCGCTTGCCGACTTCCCGCAACATCCAACCGACCGCTTTTTGAATCAAGTCTTCTTTATCTTTTAATAACAGCCGGCTCAATTCTAAAATTTCTTTGAACTCGCCGGCTTTAATTAAAGCCATGGTGGCCACCACGGCTAACCGCCGCTCCCAAAGATTCTGCGAGCGAGCGAAGCGATATAAGCTTTGGCGTTTTTCCGGATGACGCCGCAAATAATCGCCCCAAACTTTATAAACAGATAAATCAACCAAATCCCAATTATTGGCGGCGCCGCGATGAGCGAGATAAAACTTGACCAGGGCGGCGCGCTCTTTTTCGGAACCGGCGCGCTCATAACGCCGGACGATAAGCAAAAGGCCGAGCAGACGAGCTTCGTGATAAGGACTGGCTAATAATTCTTCAACCAAAGCCAAATTGGCATCTTGATACCGGCGCAGGAGCGAGCGGGTCGCCGGCACGGTCAAACCCAAAAAAATATCCCCTTCGCCGTATTGCCCCGGGCCGGTCTTGAAGAAACGGCTCAAACCGGCCGCTTTTTCCTTGTCGGCGGCCGCTAATAGAGCCGGGCCCAGAAATTTATCATTTTTAAAGCTTATTTTTAACATATTTTTTAATTAAATTTTATTATCAATAAAAAATAATAAGTGACTGTAACAAAAATGAGGTTCATCCGTATAATTAAAGTAAAAGAACTTTAAAAAACGGTAGACCCAAAGCTTCCGTTCTTTGCCGGCAGTCTTTTAAAAGACGGCGTCAAGGAACGGAAGGGCGGTTTTCAAAAAGAAAAACCGGCAGGCCAAGAGGTAGTCACTCTCGGTTCCCCTTCTTTTATAAACATAATTAAAAAATTTATGTTTAAAGAATTAAGCGGGTTCCTCGGAGTCCTTGTTCTCCTTTTGATCCTGCGTTGGGCCCTTCCGCCCGAAGTTGCGTCTCTTGCCAGCGAAATCTTAGTGAAGATCTTATCGATCATCCGAGATTTGCTCATGCAAGTGCCGCAACCTTAAAAAATTTAAAGCCTTTCTTTTACGAAAGGCTTTTTCTTTTTAATAATGATATTCTTTGCCGGACTTGATTAATAATCCGCGATAAAGCTGTTCCAGAAGAATCACCCGCGCCAGCTCATGTGGAAAAGTTAAAGCGGACAAAGATAAGTGCGGATATTTAGCCGCCAGCTCTTTCTCCCAGCCTAAAGCGCCGGCAATAACTAAAACCAGATCCCGGCCATCGTGCGCTTGTAAAAAATCGGCAAAACCAAGGGAGTTAAAAGTTAATCCGTTTTCCGCCAACAGAAAAATTGCTTCCAATGGATACCTGTGCAAAACTTTAATCACTGCCTCTTTTTCCAGCTTTTTTGCCTTTTCTTTATCATTCTTATTAAAAGACGCGGCTGCCACTTCCCTGACCTGCAAGCGGGCATAAGGAGCGAGCCGTTGTTGATAATCAGCGGCCAAGCTTTGTAAAGCCTTATTTTTCAAGGCGCCGACAGTAACAAGGGTAATATTAATCATGTTCTCATTATAGCAGATGAACAAAAAAATATTTAGGTCAAGACCTGCCCCAATATTGACAAAAAATTATTTATATATTTAAATAAGAGCATAACCAAATCTCTAAAGAATGGAAAAATTTGAAAAAATGCTCGACGGAGCATCCACACCGCTTGAGCACCGGAGGATTTTAAGCTTATTGCTGGAAACAGCAAGAAAGCCGGAAACAGATAAAAAAATTTTTTACGATTTCTGGAATAACAAAAAGGAGGTTATAACGAAAACACTCCACCCGGATATTGTAAACAGATACGAAAATCTGTTTCAAAAAAATTTAAAGTAAATAACGAAAGCCCCCATAAAAGCAGTCAGGGGGCTTTTTTATTTGTAACACTTCCCGGCCTTTTCCGTATATTTATATAGATAACAAAAATATGTTTTTCCAGAAACAACACAATTACGCCTCCGTCTTAGCCCCGATCACTTGCGACCGCGGTTTTTGGGTTATGAACCCTTCCGGCCGAATTGTGTTGTTAATAAGACAAATGGCGCCTTGATCAGATTATTCTACCGGCGTCAGCCAAATCTAAAAACAGCAAAATCTCGGCCCTACGGAATCAGGACCGAGATTTTTTATTAAAATAACGCTGTCGTTCTTTAAAAAATTTATCAACCCTTTAATCCTTAACGCTATGAAAAAGAAAATTCTTAACGCCTTTCTTCTGATGTCCTTCTTGCTCTCGTTCGCTCCCGGTTTCTTCTTCACCACTTATCCCTTGTTTTTGGCCGAAAGAGGCATGAGCGTTTTTCAGATGAGTTTAATCAACGCCGCTTTTATGCTTAGTGTTTTTATTCTGGAAGTACCGACCGGCGCTTTCGCCGACAGTTTCGGCCGGCGCAATTCTATTATCGCCGGCTGTCTGGCCTGGAGCTTCTCTTTCTATGCTTATTTCTTCTGCTCCAGACTCTCCGGCTTCATTCTGGCGGAAGTTATTGGCGCCTTAGGTTGCACCTTAATTTCCGGCGCTTTAGAAGCTTGGGCAATCGATTCTTTAAACTGGCAAAAAATTAAATTACCTCTTGAAGAAATTTTCCGCCGGGAAGAACGAGCTAAACAAGCAGGAATAATCGGCGGCAGTTTTCTGGGCGCCATCATCGGAGCGCATAATTTAGCCCTGCCCTGGTTGTTAAGCGGCACCGGCATGATAATAGCCGGTTTAGCCGCCGCCATCTTGATGACTGAACCGTATTTTCAGAAAAAATCTTTGCTTTTCAGTTTTAAACCGTTAATCAGCACGGCCAAAGAAAGCTGGCAAGCCGGACGCCACAGCCCCGCTTTCCTGCGAGTAATTTTAGTCAGCGCCGCTTTAGCGCTGAGCGTCCAAGCTCTTAACATGCAATGGTCCCTGCTCTTCCACCAAGGCTTTAAACTGCCGATGTGGGCGCTGGGACTTACTTATGCCGGTATTTCCCTATTTACCGTCTTAGGCGCTCGCCTGGCCCCGTTCCTGGCGAAAAAAAGCCGGCACGAAGGCCAAGGCCTGGCTTTCGCTTTTGCTCTCATCGGCTTAATGATGTTGCTTAGCGGTCAAGCCGGAATCTTTTTGCCCGCCATTATTTTTTTCTTGCTTCATGAATTCGGCCGCGGTTTGTTTAACCCGTTAAAAAAAGCGATTGTTAATCGCCGTATCGAAGGCCGCAATCGAGCCACAATGCTCTCTCTGGAATCAATGACAACTCATGCCGGCGCTTTTATCGGCCTTCTCGGCGGCGGCTGGCTGGGAAACACTTTTTCCATCAGTACCGCTTGGGCCGGTTCCGGTTTAATTCTTCTAATTCTGGCGCCGATTCTCTGGAAAAAAGGCGTTTAAATCAAACAAAAAAAGGAAGCCCTAAAAACTTCCTTTTTCGCCTACCCAGTAAACTAAAGACGGGTCGTGAAATAAGCAACGATAAAAATTAAAAAGGCGGCTAAAACAATACTGGCGCCGGCCGGCAGATTAAAAGCCAAAGCGGCGGCCAAGCCGATCCAAACTGATAAAAGCGCCAAAATTGCCGCCCCGATTAAAGCGCCTTTAAAATTTTTTGCCCCCTGCAAAGCGGAGGCCGCCGGCAAAATCAAGAGCGCCGACACTAGCATCACGCCCACTGCTTTAACCGCGGCGGCAACAGTCAGGGCGGTCAGGATTAATAAAACCGTATTTAAAAATTTTATCTTCACTCCCATCGCCTGCGCCGAGACTTCATCAAAAGCCAAAGCAAAAAGCGGACGATAATAACGAACAATAAAAATAAGAGTAATTATTGCCAAAACGGCTAAAAAATATAATTCACCGGCACTTACCGCCAAAAGGCTGCCAAAAAGATAACTGAAAAGATCAACGTTAAAGCCATGAGCCAAGCTGGCAATAATAACGCCGCCAGCCACGCCGACCGCGGAAATAATCCCGATAGCGGCATCGCCATAAATCTTGGCGCGCCGGCTTAATCTAAAAACTAAAAAAGCGGCCGCGACCGTGAGCGGCACGGAGACATAAAACGGGTAAACGCCGAATAACAAGCCGAGAGCAACGCCGCCGAAACTGACATGCGCCAGACCGTCGCCGATTAAAGATAATTTGCGCAAAACCAAAAAGACTCCCAAAATACCGGCTAACACTGCCAGCAAAGAACCGGCAATCAGCGCCCGGATCAAAAAATCATAATTAAAAAAATTCAAAAGTTCCATAAAAAATTTTAAAAGGCACACTGGCCGTGCTGATGGCAAATTAAGTGCTGAGCAAAATCGCCGAAGTAATTTTCCATGGCCGGCGAGTGGCAAAAATCAGCGAACGGACCGAAGAAAATCAAGCGTTCGTCTAAATACAATAAAGATTGAGCATAACGGCCGATATCGGCCGTATCATGAGTAACCATAATTATCGTCATGCCTTGTTCTTGATTTGCTTTTTTCAGTAAAGCAAAAAATTTTTCCCGCACCTGCGGATCGAGAGCGGTTGTCGGTTCGTCGAGAATTAAAAGCTGCGGTTCTCGAATCAAGGCGCGGGCTAAAAGCACCCGTTGCTGCTGGCCGCCGGACAAACGGCTGAAAAGCTTAGCTTCTTCTTCGGCCATCGCCAGCTCACGCAATAAAGCGCGGGCTTTGGCTTGAGCGCTGGTTTTGGCTAACGGCGGCAGACCGGCAAGACCGCTGGTCACCACTTCCAAAACGCTGGCCGGAAATAGCCGATTATGCTGATGTTTCTGCGGCAAATAAGCAATCTTCTCCCATTGAGAAAAACGGGATAGTTCCTGCCCGAAAAGCTCAATGCGGCCGGAACTGGCTGAGGTCAAACCGAGCAAAGCACTGATAAGGCTGGTTTTGCCGGCACCGTTCGGTCCGGCCAAGCCGATGTAATCGCCGGCGGCAACCGCCAAAGACACGCCGGTGATAGCCGGATTACTTTCGTATTCAACGCTTAAATTTTCTATTTTTATAATTACCGGCATCCGAGTCCTAATTTTAATTTTTCTAAATTATTCCGCATAATCTGTTCGTAAGTTAATCCCGCTTTCAAATCATCTTTGCTTAAATTATGAGCGGAATTAAGCAGCAGAATCTTAACGCCGTTTTCTTTGGCCAAGGCTTCGGCCAATTGCGGATTATCTAATTCTTCGGCAAAGATAGATGAAGCCTGGCTTTCTTTGATTAAATCGGTTAATTCCGTTAAACGTTGCGGGCTGCTCTCCGCATCGGGAGAAAAACCCTGAGCCGCTTCATATTTTAAACCATAGCGCGCCGCTAGATAACCGAAAGCATAATGGCCGGCATAGATAAATTCGGTTTGATTGCAGCGGGATAAAGTTTGGCGATAATCGGCGTCTAAACTTTCCAGGCGTTTCTGATAATTTTCCAAGCGCTGATTATAATAGGCACTATTATCCGGATCAAGCGCGGCTAAAGTTTGAGTTAAGCGTCCGGCTGCCTTCGACAGTAACATCGGATCCAGCCAAATATGCGGATCTTGATTACTCTTTGTTTCTTCTTCTGTTGATATTTTTTCATCTTTATCGGTCAAAGTGGCGAGACCGGCGCCCAAGGCTTCCGCTTTCGGAGCGTCGCCGTCCAGGCTGTCCAGAATATCCTGCGCCCAAGTTTCAAAATAATCGCCGGTATAGACAAAAAGCTTAGCTTGGCTGACGGTGATCAGGTCGCTAGGCGTCGGTTCAAAAGCATGCGCTTCTACGCCCGGCGGTAATAATAATTTTACTTCCACTCGCTCGCCGCCGATTTGCTTGGCCAAATCATACCAAGGAAAGAGGCTGGCGACGACCTTGATTTTTTCTTTGGCACCGACAGGTGTCACGGAGCCAGCAACGGTTTCCACTCCATCTTCCGTAACAACGGTTTGATGCTGTTGCTGCCATTTGACGGCAAAAAACCAAGCGCTCACGGCGATTATCAGGGCAAAAATGCCCATAAAAAGAAAGCGTTTTGGCATATGATTAAATATGTTTTAATTTTTCAAGATTCTAATTTTTTCTTCAACGCGCACTTTTTACATAATCCGTAAAAATCAAGGACATGGCGCTGAACTTGAAAACCGGTATTATCTTTAATCTTCTTTATTTCCGGGTGTAAACAATTATCGGCGACCACCGCTTCAATCTGTCGGCAAGCCGTACAAATTAGATGGTGATGATGATGGAGATTGAGATGATACAAACGATCATTGCCGTCGAAACGCAAAACTTCTAAAATGCCAGCGGCCTCGAAAAAAGCTAAGGCTCGATAAACTGTCGCCCGATCGACTTTCGCTTTTTTAATCGACGGCGCCTTTAAAATACCGGCGGCGGCCAGCGGCTTATCGGCCGCGGCTAAAGCGGTTAATAAAGCCATTCGCGCTCCGGACAGCCGGATACCGCGCTGGCGCAAATTGATAAATAATTCAGATAATTCGAGTTGAGACATAAATGCGACTTAGTCGCATATACTATATCATTCCCTCCTTATCCTTGTCAAACGGAAAAATTGAAAAAAATTGGGAAATAAAAAACCGGATTTATTAGGAATCCGGGATTTTTTCTTTTATTTTTTTCGGTCTCACTGAGACCAAAAAATAGATTATACCCGCTGCCAGCAAAAGCCAGCAAATTTTAGGGTAATTATTAACTATGCCCATCGTGGCAATAGTAATAATTACCAGAGAAATTAAAAAATTAATTTTTTTCATTTTTCCTCCTCGCCGGTTTGCCGGCTTTTTTTAAATTAAACAATAAATAATTTCTTCCATTTCATCATTAAATAAAAATAATGTCAAGAATAAAAAAAATTAGAAAAAACCCGGGAAGAACAAATCTACCCCGGGAAAAACAAACAGTTTATTATTTTAAGATGGAATGCTACTGGTATTTTTATCCTCAAACATTTTGCAGAGGATTAAAAAAATACAGATAGCAATCACTGGAAATTCAAAAACTAATACATATCTCCATGGTGGAGGTACTAGTCCTAAATAACACCAATCCAATATTTCCAGAATGGTGAAAATGATTAGGATCGCGGCCACCCCTATATGGGTAAATATATGCCGCGGGCCGAGACCGAAAGTCTGCATATTCCAGCTCGACAACAAACAAAAGGAAATTGCTCCGGCAAACACCAAAGCATACAGCCTCATTCCCGGCAAAGGCAGGGAGAGACAAAATGCTAGAGCAAATACAAGAGCGCAAGCCGCTAAGCGGTTAAGCGCGCTCAGAAATATCTTTTTTGTTTTCTTTTTCATGGCTTCCATTATTCTAAGTCATATGAAGAGGGAGTGGAAACCACGGCTCCGAAAAGACCGAAGATCGCTGCTATAAACAATATCGCCCCGGCCACAGTTAGGGGCCAGGTAATTAAAAGGATCGAGGGGAAAAAAATAAACCCTACAGCAGACAATAATAACATTCCAAAACCGATAATTAAATTAACGGTCGAGAAATTACAATCAAAGTCTTCATTCTTTGAAGTATTAATTATCTCGACTCCTAGCCACATATAAATGGCAAAAAGACCGAAAAATAAGCTTAGTCCCTGATCTTTAAATAATTGGAAAGATCCGGCCTCCCAATTACGCCAACCAAATATGGCAAAAATTACCACCCCAAAACCAAGGCTTCGGGCGATTTTAAGGCTCCATTTTTTTATAAACGGCGCGATTTGGCGCCAAATTTTAAAGTTCATTACACCTCCTCGCCGGCTTGCCGGCTTTTTTTAAGTTTAAGTTAGACAAACGTTAATTACTTCTATTTCACCATTAAATAAAACGGAAGTCAAGGGTTAGCTCAAAAATGAAGATTATCAGTTGATTGGCGTATTACCAGGATAAGCTTAATAAAAAAAATTTGCTTAAATTAAAGAAAAATAAACATATTTTGACTAATATTAAAAAGTATGTTAAGGTTTTCTTTCAAAATAATAGTTAATTAACAATCTAAAAATGAAAGAGAAAAAAGAGAAAATAGAATTTCTTCAGCAGATGTTTGAAACATCGGCCGAAGGTGTTTTAATTATTAACGAAAAGGGCGAGATTATTTGGACAAATGCAGTTGTTCAAAAAACTGAGCCCGATCTGCCAGGACGAAATGTCTTGAAAATAATTGAAGACGTCACCTGGCCGCCGATTACAAACAAGCCGATCCGACGTTTTATTAACGGGATAACGGTAGAATATATTTCTACCTTAATAACCGGAACTGATTGTTGGTTGATCAGCGCCAGAAATCTCGACGCTGAAAATGGGATTAAAATTGAAATGGAAAATAAATTTTCTTTAATTTTAGCCCAATTTATCCACGACTTAAAATCACCGCTTAACAGCGTGATTGGATTTCAAGAAATTGTCTCAGAAGAACTTTCTGGTTTGCCTAGCCAGGAAGAAAACTGCCGTTATCTGCAAATGGCGCTTGAATGCGCTGAAAATATTATTAATAATATTAATAATTTTTTAGCTGTTTCAAGGTTAGAAAATGAAGAGAATAACATTGAAAAAGAAAACATTAATTTGATTTCTTTTATTAAAAAAAACAAGGAGATGAATACTCCGTATTGTAAAAAATATGGGGTGGAAATATCTCTAAAACCGTTTATAGAATCAGATGATTTCCAGGTTATGGCGGATAAAAAATTGATGAACGTCGCCTTAAATAACTTGGTGATTAATGCCGTTGAGGAAACGGCCAAACAAAATAATCAGCCCAAAA
>CAZIHD010000013.1:0-16981 GCA_964539015.1 uncultured Gammaproteobacteria bacterium | reverse complement strand
TATTTTGAATAATACTCAATAATCATCTGCACGTTGAAATTAGTCGGCAGATCCGTATCAGCCGGTTCGTGTAAAACCTTAGCTTTCATATCAACGGCTTGCAAATTTAACCAGGCCGGCAATTCTACTTTCTTTAATTTTTCCGCAAGCTGTTTAAAATACGGACTCTTGCGGCTGCGGAGACGGACGGAAATTTCCTGCCCGGGCTTAACGATAAAAGACGGAATGTCAGTCTTAACGCCGTTAACATCAAAATGACCGTGATTAACCAATTGACGGGCTTGCTGGCGGGAAGTAGCAAAACCAAGACGGAAAACTACATTATCCAAGCGCATTTCCAAAAGACGCAGAAAATTCTTACCGGCGTCGCCGCTCTTTTTGGAAGCTTTTTCAAAAGTCAGGCGGAATTGCTTTTCCATCATGTTATAATATTTTTTCGCCTTCTGCTTTTCGATTAACTGCGTGCCGTAATCGCTGAGTTTGCGGCGGCCGCGAGACGGACCATGAAAACCCGGAGGATAGTTGCGTTTAACCATGGCGCATTTCGGCAGGTTGCAACGCTCGCCCTTCAAAAATAATTTTTCGCCGACACGGCGGCATTGCTGACATTTGCTGTCTAAATTTCTTCCCATATTAGTTATTGATATAGATCCTATTATTAATTACACGCGTCTCGGCTTTTTCGGACGGCAGCCGTTATGAGGAACCGGAGTGGTATCCTTAATGGAAGAAACTTCCAAACCGTTGGCATTCAAGGCGCGGATGGCCGCTTCCCGGCCGGTACCGACACCGGAAACAAAAACACTCACTTCTTGCAAACCATATTCTTCCTTCGCTTTCTGCACGGCAATCTTAGTGATAATCTGAGCGGCATAAGGCGTTGCTTTTTTCGCCCCCTTAAAACCGGCCATACCGGCGCTCGCCCAAGAAATCACATCGCCGTTGGCATCGGCCAAAGTTACCATCGTATTGTTATAAGTAGCGTTAATATAAGCTCGGCCAATTTTAACTGTTCGCGCCGCTCGCTTCTTGCGCTTCTTGACTAATTTTTTTTTCGCGCGCGCTTGTTTATTCTTTTCCAGCTTCTGCTTGATTTCTTCCGGCAATTCTTCATCAGCCGCAGTATCAAGGGAAAAGCCGGGGCCGTCATCGCGATCATCGTCAGCCTCTTCCGCCGGCACCGCTTTTGTTTCCGCAGATGCGGAAACCGGAGCGGGGGCGACCGGCGCCAAGCTCTCTTCTTCGAGTTTTAAATTATTTTCTTCTGACATAGTACGGATACTTGTTAGTAAATTAATCTAAGGCCGCAATATTTTCTAGGTCTTTAAGCCGGCTTTGACTCGGCCGCTGCCGCTAGTCATCCGCTTATTGCCGCGAACGGTGCGGCTGTTGGTCTTAGTGCGCTGGCCGCGGCAAGGCAAGTTATGGATATGGCGCAAACCGCGATAGCAACCGATCTCTTTCAAGCGCTTAATATTGCTCGCGACTTCACGGCGCAAATCGCCTTCGACGATATGCTTTTTTTCCACCTGTTCACGCAGCCGATTCGCTTCTTCTTCTTTTAAATCTTTAACTTTAGTTTCGGGAGAGATGCCGACCATTTCTAAAATTTTCTTCGCCCGGCTGTTGCCGATACCGTAGATATAAGTTAGAGAAACATCGACCCGTTTATCGTTGGGGATACTGACACCCGCAATTCTAATAGCCATAATAATAAATGTTTAAGCTCCGCCCGAAGCGGATCCTAATGCTTAATTATCCTTGTCTTTGCTTATGCTTCGGATTCTTGCAGATTACATAAACACGCCCTTTACGACGGACGGTCTTGCAATCTTTACAGATTTTTTTGGCACTCGCTCTTACTTTCATAAACGTGAAAAATATTAAAAGGGGTTAAATCCAAATTTATCAGGCACTTATCCGAAATTTAGAGGCGAAATACGATCCGGCCCTTAGTTAAATCGTAAGGACTAATCTGTAAACGCACTCGGTCGCCGGGAAGCAGTCGAATTCGGTTCATTCGCATTTTACCGGAAAGATGAGCCAAAATTTCATGGCCGCTATCCAATTTAACACGAAAAGTCGCTGCCGGCATCAGTTCAAGAACTTCGCCCTGCATTTCCAAAAAATCTTTGGCATTCAAAGTTTCCGCAGTTTCTTGGTTTTTATTTTGTTCTTTTGACATTAACACAAAAAAATTTGATAAAGACAGGATTGAGCCTTATCAAAATTTTTTTAAATATTCCTGTTTAATCGTCTGATTAATCTCAATGGCAATAGTATATAGACAAGCGTAAAAATTGTCAAGGGCAAATAATTAAATTTTAAGCCGTTAAAAAAATTACTAAAGGCCTTTATATTTTTTCTAAAATTGCCTTAATCCGGCGGACGCCAGACGAGGAAGCTTCTTCTTTTTGAATCTTAAAATGACCCAAATCATGCAAATTTTTAACATGGGGGCCGCCGCAGATTTCTCGAGAAAAAATATCCCCCCATTCGGCGTGGCGCCGGCCATTATCACGGCCGACCGTGTAAACTTTAACTCGGTCTCCATATTTAGAAACAAAGACGCCGGTCGCCCCGGTTGCCTGCGCTTCCGCCAAAGGAATCTCTTCACAAACGACGGTTAAATCTTTAGCGATTGCTTCATTGACCAATTTCTCCGTTTCCTCAATTTGCTCCGGCGTCATCTTTTCGGGGTAAGAAAAATCGAAACGTAATCGTTCCGGCGTAATGTTGCTGCCCTTTTGGGAAATATGATCGCCAAGCACGCGGCGCAAAGCCGCCAGAAGCAGATGGGCGGCCGTATGAAGCTTGGTTGTTTCTTCGCTGTGATCGGCTAAACCGCCTTTAAATTTACCGGCGGAAGCGGTGCGAGAAAGTTCCTGATGTTTTTTCAGCTCTTCACAAAAACCACCGCAATCAACTTTAATTCCCTGCTCTTTCGCTAGTTCCTCGGTGATCTCCAAGGGAAACCCGTAGCTTTGATAAAGATTAAAAGCGGCCGCGCCGTCCAAATCGCCTCCGGCCAGCTTCTTAAATTCCAATAAGCCTTTTTCCAAAGTACGATTGAATTTATTTTCTTCTTTATCAAATTCCGTAAAAACAAATTCTTGATTCCGTTTCAATTCCGGATAAGCTTCAGCGTAATCGGCGATAAAAATGGCGGCTATTTCTTTTAACCATTTTTCCTGAGTAATACCCAGTTTTCGGCCATAGCGGATCGCTCGGCGCAATAAACGGCGGACAATATAGCCCTGATCGGTATTGGCGGGCGGAACGCCGTGATCATCGCCGACAATAAAAGTCGCCGCCTTCAAATGATCCGCCACTATTTCAAATGACGGCTTATCATCTTGATATTTTTTTCCGGACAAAGTTTCAAGCTTATTAAGCGCCCGGGCAAACAAATCGGTCTTAAAAATACTATCTTGACCGCTGGCAATCATCAAAATTCTTTCCAAGCCGCCGCCGAAATCAACATTTCTGTTTTTTAATTCCTGCCAACCGGCTGCCGTTTTCTGATATTGCATAAAAACGGAATTACCAATTTCCAAAAAACGGCCGCAATCACAATTCAAGTGACAATGAGGGCCATAGGCCGGATCATGCGGCTTGCCGGTGTCATAAAAGGTTTCACTGTCCGGACCGCCTAATTCGCCGATGGCATCGCCGCGCTGCCACCAATTCTTATCGCGATAAGCAAAAATGTGCTGAGCGGTAAAATCAAGCTCGACTCCGGGGCCGGCTTCGCCCTTCCCCAGAGTGACCGGACCTTCGCCGGCAGTAACGCCATATTGAGCAAATATTTTTTTTAAAATTGAAATTGATTCTTCGTCTTTAGTAATCTTACCATCAGCACTGCCGGCATAAACGCTTTGGTAAAGGCGGGTCGGATCAAATTTTAAATCTTTTAGTAAAAATTCAAACCACCATTCCAGCTGTTCCGCTTTAAAATAATCGCCCAGAGACCAATTACCGAGCATTTCAAAAAAAGTATTGTGCCGGCTGTCGCCGACTTCATCGATATCTTCTGTCCGAAAAGATTTTTGGCTGTCGGCCAAACGGACACCAGCCGGATGTTCTCCGCTTAAAAGATAAGGTACGAGCGGGAACATTCCGGAATTAGTAAATAAAAGCGTAGAATCATTTTCCGGCAGCAAAGAAGCGCTGGGGATGATGGCATGCCCCCGGCTCTTAAAAAAATCCAGATATTTCTGGCGTAATTCGTTAGCGGTCATAGAAAATATTTTAGATGAAAAATAAATTAAATAATATTTACTTCCGGTTCAATCTTAACGCCGAATTTTTTATAGACGCCCGTTTGGACGCGGCGGACTTGAGCTAAAATTTGGCCGGCGCTCGCTCCGCCGTAATTAACCAGAATCAGCGCTTGCTTCTCATACATGCCGACTGCACCATAACGCTTGCCCTTAAAACCGGCTTGTTCAATCAGCCAAGCGGCCGGAAGCTTAATCACGGAAGGCTTGGAACCTGGAAAAAATTTTATTTCCGGAAAATCAGACTGCAATTTTTTAAAAACGGCCTTAGAAATTTCCGGGTTCTTAAAGAAAGAACCGGCATTGGCCAGAACAGCCGGATTGGGTAATTTGCTATCACGAATTTGCCGGATAACTTCTGCTAATTCCTGAATACCCGGCCGTTTGATCCCCTGTTCTTTTAATTTAATCCGAATCTCGCCATAATCAAGGTGCAAACGCGGCTGTTTGCTTAATTTCAAAATAACCGTGGCGATAAAATAACGGCCTTGATATTTATGTTTAAAAACGCTATCGCGATAGCCGAAAGCGCAATCCTTGGCGGTAAATATTTTTTCGCGGCCGGTTTTAAGATCAAAAGCGCGCAAACTGACAAAAGTATCTTTTAATTCCATACCGTAAGCGCCGATATTCTGAACGGGGGCGGCACCGACGGTACCGGGAACATAATATAAATTTTCTGCTCCGCCCCAGCCGCGTTCAATAGTAAAATGGACTAAAGCGCTCCACCATTCGCCCGAACGAGCCTCCACCCAAGCCGAAGCCGGTGTTTCTCGGACAACGCGGACGCCTTTGATTTCATTTTTTAAGACCAAAGCTTTTAAGGGCTTAGAAACTAAAATATTAGAACCGCCGCCCAAGACAAAAATCGGGACCGTCTGATTCCGCGCGAAAGCGATTGCTTCTTTAAGCTCATCTTCTTCCCTGATAATCGCAAAATAAACGGCTTTTTGATGAATTTTTAAAGTCGTATAAGGAGCCAAGTCAACTTGTTTCTGAATCTTAAGCATAATCACATTATAGCCCGAAAAAACGAGAAAAGTCCAGATTAAATAAAACCGGCTCGTGTTGAGTCGGTTTTATTTTAAAAATTATTTAATATCGACAGCTATCTCTGTGCCCCAGAATAAGTAATCGCCTGCATGATATTCCAGTCTTCGGTCGTGGTTGGGGTGTGGCCATAAATATTCTTAAAAGTTTCGATGCCTTTTTGTTCAGAAGCAAGATTGCGATTAACGGCTTTCTGGCGCAGGCCATAAGCCATCACCTTGATGGCGGCAACGTCATTCTCGTTATTCATATCAGCGGCACGGAGATAAACCTTTTTAAACGCCGCTTGAGCTTTGGCTTCAGCTGACTGGCTGATGACGCTGGGGAAGTTGCCATTGGCAATCTTAATCGTTTCGGTGAGGTCTTTGGTCGTTTCCGGTAATTTATTGTAAGCGGCTTTGTAGGAAGAAACAACCGCCGCTCTTTCCCCGGCGCCTAATTGTTTAGTGTTGGCATCGGTGCCGTAAGTAATAAAAGTATTGATGGCAGTCTTGGCTTCGGCGGAAATAGTTTTTACGCCGGCGAGCAGACTATTTAAATATTTAATTTGATTGGCTTGTTCTTGGATTTGGTTGCGCAATGTTTTAACTTCAGCCAAAAGACTGGCCAATTGATCGCTGGCCAAAGTAGCCGCCTGATTAGCAATAGCGGCTGGAGTAGAAATTGTCTCAGCTTGATTGACGCTATTATTGGTTTCAATCGTAGTCGGAGTAGAAATGGTATCGACTTTATTCCGAGAAACATCATTCCCATCGACGGCTTCTCCGGATTGAACGCAGCGATAGGACATTTTGATGGCCAAATAATCGCCGCCGTTGCCGCGATGTTTCCAGGTCTTAGTCAGCTCTTCTTTATATTCTACAACTTTAACGGTTTTAGGATAAAATTTTTGACAATAAGTTAATAAATTTAAATTGGCTCCGGAAACACCGTCGCTGTCCGTTTCCCAAATATCTTGTTCTAAATTCCAATGCTGATTAACCTTGCCGTACCAATACATAATCCGCGGAATATGAACCTGTTGGATTGAATCAAAAACGGCGACCACATTTTTTGCCTTGTTTAATTTCACGGTACAAATTTGGCTGCCGCTGACATTAGCGCTGGCTTCGCAATCGCCAAACCAGCCCATAAATTTGGAATTTGCATCGGGCGTCGCCGTTACAGTTTCCGTCACGCCTTGCGCATAAGCCGTACTGCAGTCTTGGCCGCAATTAATACCATTACCGCTATCGGTAATAGTGCCGTCGCCAGTACCGACTTTCTTAACATTAAGAGCGGTCAAATGTAAATCATTACCGTTCGCGGTGGTAAAAGAAAGATCCTTAGTAATTAAAATATTTCCGCCGGGAGTATCCTCAATATCCAAAACTGCATGGTATTTTGTGCCGGCCTGCAAATTAGATAAAGTGGTGCGATAAACATATTCCGAACTATTGCTGCTGATAAATTTTGTTCCGTAAGGACCGGGCTGGACTTCTAAAGTATTCGGCCAATATATTTCTCGGCCATAAGGAGTGCGGCCGATCGATTCTTTATTGGTTTTCCATTCGATAACGGCCGAGTTAGCCGTGATTTCTTTGACGGCCAAACTTTTAAGCACTAGGGTGCTGCTCGTTGAAGTAAGGTTAAAAGTTTTATTTAAAAAATTATTATTTTCATTACTTTCATTAATTATGCCCGCCCCGGCACCGCCTTGACCGTTAGCGCCATTAGTCCGATCTACCCAAGCGGACACCAAGGCTTTATTTTCATAAAAAGTGGCATCTATATAATTGGCTACTATTGTCGATTCTCCGGCCTGAAGTTGTCCGGTTGCACTTCCCCAACCGCCGCGATAATTACCAACTATATCATTAACACCATCATAAACACCGGCGCCGACATAGATTGTCTGCCCGGCCGGAGTTGAAGCATTCCCAATATTTTTAATTTGGACATTTACTTTGGCTTGACTTTCCTTACCAACCACCGGCAAGGGATCTAAAGTAATATCTGTAATCATTAAATCTGGTTTATTGGTTGTAGCCAGAAGGCTAAAATCCTTAGAAAAAGAATTATTATTTTCGTTGGATTCAATAACATTACCAGTATCACCAATATCGTCGACCGTGGTTAAAACGGTAAGTTGATCGCCATTTAAATTTAAGTCGCTAACCGGAAAAGCCACGTCGACAGCGGCATTGGCGGCCAGCGAAGACAAATATTTATAACTAACACCGCTAGCCAAAGAGACAAGCGAGCCATCCCCTTTTCTCCCTGCCACCGTCACTTTAATACCATCGCCGCCCTGCGCCGTGACATTACCAGTATTGGCAAGTGAAACCACTAAATTGCCGGAAAAATTCTGGCCAGAAACCGGAGTAGACGGTGTAAAATAAACATTGGTAATCACCAAATCAGGCAAAGTATCGGCTTTGGCCAGAGACGGACAGATCAGAGACAAGCCTAGACCGATAACCAGCAAGGTTAAAAATTTTAATTTTTGCATAAAAATAATTTAAAAAATTTTAAAAGATTTAACCATTTTAGCGATTGAATCTTTATTAAATTAATTTTTTATTATGCCAAAATTATACCAAAAAAAACAATTTTTGTCAAACAAAAATATTATTTTAAAAACATCAATCGACCTCTCCCAATTCCTGTAATTTCAGTAATTTAGCATAAAGACCGCCGGAAACATGGGCTAGTTCCAAGTGATTGCCTTGTTCTACTACTTTGCCGTTCTCCAGCACGATAATCTTATCCGCTCGCTTAATCGTACTCAGACGATGAGCGATAATAATTACGGTGCGATTGTGACCGATGCGGCCGAGAGCATCTTGAATCAGACGTTCGCTCTGGCTATCAAGATTAGAGGTTGCTTCATCAAAAATCAAAATTTTTGGATTGGCTAAAATCGCCCGAGCAATTCCAAGACGCTGGCGCTGGCCGCCGGAAAGTTTAACGCCGCGCTCGCCTACCTGAGTGTCATAACCTTTATCCAATTTAACAATGAATTCTTCAGCATTGGCGATACGCGCCGCCGCCTCAATTTCTTCTTGGCTGGCCTCCGGACAGGCATAAGCGATATTATCGCGCACGCTGACATCAAAAACTTCAACTTCCTGCGGCACAATCGCCAAAAAGCGCCGATAAGCATAAATTTCAAAATTACGGACATCGCTGCCGTCAACTAAAACTTGCCCGGAGCTGGCATCATAATGACGATAAATCAACCGGGCGACCGTCGTCTTGCCGCCGCCGGAAGGGCCGACAAAAGCAACCGTACTGCCGGAGCTGATTTTAAAATTGACTTTATCCAAAGCTTTGATTTTAGCGCCGTGATAACGGAAAGAAACATCTTTAAATTCAATCTCGCCCTCAATCTTGGCGGGCACGACGGCATCGGGACGATTTTTAACTTCGCTTTCCGCTCGAAATAATAAAATCAAGCGGCTTACCCCTTCCCGCCCCTCTTCCATCCGATCATAAAAACGAGACAAACGATAGAGCGAAGCATAAGCTTTTTCGCTGAGAGTAAAAGCAAAGATTAAAGTACCGACGCTAATCCAGCCGCGATAAGCCAGATAGACGCCCAAAAATAACACCGCGGCGCGGCCGACATCAACAATTAAATTGCGGCCGAGACCGATTTTCATCATCCAGCCCCATTGTTTATTTTCATTATCGCGGATATTAATTTTAATCTTATCAAAATCCGATAATTCTTTGCCTTCCTGAACAAAAGACTGAACGGCATTGATATTGATGATCGATTGCGCCATCTTGCCGGAAGCGACTTCATAAGAACGATAAATATCTTTGCGCACCGGGTACATCCGTTGATTCGACCAATAAGTAACGAAAAGAAATAAAGGAGCAAAGACTAAAAAAGACAGGCCGATGCGCCAATCTGCCCAAAATAAAGCGGGAATGGTAAAAATTAATTGAACCAAGGTCGGTGCTACCTCCCAGCCAATACTGTTTACCAGCTGAGAAATTCGATCCACGCCGCGTTCAATCTTTACAATCTTGCCGCCGGTATTTTCTCTTTCATGATAGCCGAGGCTGAGATCCAATAATTTTGCTTGAGCCTTCAGGCCGAGATAATATTCAATTTTTACGAGCAATCGCAAAATTGCCCGATCGTCAAAATATTGAACAAGAGAACGGACTTGATCGGAGCCGAGATATAAGGCAATGAGCCATAATAAAAGGTGTAGATCGGCGTTGGCAAAATTATAAAGCTGATCAACAAGTAATTTGAGAATATAGGGTTTAATCAAATCTAAAATCGCGGCAATAACCGTGACCAGTATAATCCACTTGATTAAGCGGCGAAAAGGCGATAACAAATGCCAAAATGCTCGCCAAAATTCACCCCAGCCTAAACTTGGTTTTTTATTCTCTGGTTGTTTCTGATTTTCAGACATAAAAACAAAATTAAAATAGGGTCATCACCCTTAATATAATAGAATACGGATAAAAGCGCTAAATATTACAAATTTATTAAATTTGGATATAAATATTGCTTAAAATTGACATAAATTAAAAAATATATTAAGATTGATAGCCAAGCCACCGCTCTTTAACAAAAATGTTTTTAATAAAGTTAATTATCTAGCTCGTCGTTATCGGTGATTTAGATAATTAACTTTATTACTCACTTTAAAAATTAATTAAAATGCAAAAAAATTTAATTCTTCCAGGAAATCCTCGGTACCAACCAAAAAGTTTAATTGATATTTTTGGCTATGATAATTTATATCGTAAAGCCATAGAGGTAGAATTTGCCGCTATGCATAGTCTGCATAAAATCGGTTTTATCCCGTCAGAGCAATATTCTCTGTTAACACCGCAATTAGAAGCGGAGATTATTGATAAAATTACCACAACCATGGTAGATAAAATTGAAAGAGAAATAACTCATCATGACATTAGAGCTTTAGTGCGTCTCATCCAAGAAAATCTGCCCTTATAATTAAGACGTTTTGTCCATGTGCCATTAACTAGTTATGATGTTTTGGATACCGCGAGAGTATTGCAATTTCGCGAAGCGTTTCAATTATCATTAAATCCTTCGCTGATTGAAATTCAAAAAAATTTCATTGATTTAATAAGAGAAAATAATGAAAAAATCCAAATCGGCAGAACACACGGACAGCACGCTCTGCCAATCACTGTGGGTTTTTGGCTCGCGACAATATTAAGTAGAATTTTTAATGGTTGGGAAAAACTGACACAAGCTCAAGCTAATCTGAAGGGTAAAATATCGGGAGCCGTTGGCGCTTATAATGCCCAAGATAGCTTTAAAATGGATAATTTTGAATATTTAACCCTGGATCGATTAAACTTGAAGGCGTCAAAAATTAGCACTCAAATTCTACCTCCAGAAAATTTTTCTGATTTTCTTTATGCCTGTCTTTGTACTTCTGCCGCTCTTGGCCAATTTGGACGCGATTGTCGGCATTTAATGCGTAGTGAAATTGGAGAAGTGGCTGAATTTTTTGAAGCTGGACAGATTGGTTCTTCTACTATGAGCCAGAAGAGAAACCCGATAAACTTTGAAAACTTGGAAGGAATGTTCCTGCGTAATCGAGCCGAATTTATTAAAGTAACTGACGTTTTAATTAGTGAACACCAAAGAGATTTGGTTGGCAGTTCAATAATGCGTGATTTTCCTATTATCATTATTAATCTTCAGCAACAGCTAGATGTCTTGAATAGGAAAAAAGAAGACAAAACGTTTCTGGAAAGAATAACGTTCAATGAAGAAAATTTGGAAAAAAATTTTCGTTTAAACGCTAATTACATATTAGCGGAGCCAATTTATTTAGCCCTACAACTTTATGGGTATGAAGGTGATGCCCATAAATTAATAAATGAATTAACGCCTATCGCCCAAAAAAATAAAACCTCATTATTATTTCAACTAACAAAATTAGCAGAAAATGATGAAAAATTAAATGAGGTAATTATGACAATTCCTTTTGATCTACGAGAATTATTAAAAAATCCTAAGGAATATACAGGAGCAGCTTCAATCAAGGCGATTGAAATTGCCTACCTGGTATTGGAAAAAATAAAAAAATTCATTTAATAAACAAAAACTCGGCCACGCGGTCGAGTTTTTTATTTTATTATTATTTTTTCTTCAATAATCTTTCGCCCACTCGGAAAATGTCGCCAGCGCCGATGAGCAGAAGGATGTCGTTGGGACGTAAATTTTTTTTTAGCCAAATCAAAGCCTGATCAAAATCTTTAAGATAAACCGCCGGACGTTTCCGCCCCGCCGCCTTTAAAGCCGCCACCAAATCACGGCTGGAAACGCCGCCTTGTTTTTCCCGAGCGGAGCCGTAAATTTCCAAAATTCCCAGAACATCAACCTCGGCGAAACTATTTACAAAATCCGAAAAAAGAACCTTAGTACGGGTAAAAGTATGAGGATGAAAAACCGCCACTAAGCGTTTATCGGGATAAGCTTCCTTGAAAGCCTGTAAAGTTGCTTTTACTTCTGTCGGATGATGGCCATAATCATCAAATACCGGAATACCTTGATATCGGCCCATTAATTCCGCCCGCCGCGCTGTTCCTCGAAAAGCAGCCAAAGATTTTTTTAAAGTCCGCGGATCCAATCCGAGCGCCAAGCCGGCCGCGAGAACCGCCAAAGCATTTTCTAAATTATGCCGACCCAAAAGACGCGTCTTGAATTCGCCAAAATCATTAACCTGAAAATATTGCCAACCGCCCGCTCGGCGGACAGAATGGCCAAGCAGGCTGACCGCCGGCTGTTGCCGGCTTAATTTATCCGCCAAAGCATAAGTAAAAATCCTCCCCGGCACGGCCGGTAAAATTTTTCTGATATACACATCGCCGGCATTGGCCACCAGAAAACCGGCGGCGGGCAATTTCTTAGTAAAGCGGGCAAAGGCCTGATAATAGGCCGATTTGGTTTTAAAATAATCAGGATGATCGTAATCAATATTATTTAAAACAATGCCGTAAGGTTGAAAATATTGAAGCTTATCCTGATACTCATCGGCCTCAGCAATAAAATAATCGGACTTGCCCATAATCGCGCTCCCCTTCAGTTGCGGCACGCGCGCGCCGACCAGAACATTGGGATCAAGTCCGGCAGTTTTTAAAACAAAACCCAACCAAGCCGTGACCGTCGTCTTGCCGTGGCTGCCGCAGACGGCAATGCCGCGATAAGAGCTAAAAAGCGCGCCGATGGCCTGGGCGTAATTTAAAATCGGTAATTTTTTAAAATGTTCCGGATTCTTTTGAATAAAAGCGACTTCCGGATTATTTTCCGGCGTATAAGCGCTGGAATAAATAATAACGGCATCAACCGGAATCTTGGCGGCGTCAAAACCGATACGAACGGAAATATGTTCTCGGCGCAAAACTTTATCGGTCATAAAAACATCGGCAAAATCAACGCCGCTGACCGCCCGCCCGCGTTCTTTTAAAAACTGCGCCAGCATCGTCATGCCGACGCCTTTAATCCCGATCAAATAAAATTTTTTATAACTCAACAAATTCATAAGATTATTTATAGGCGGGACGAATCTTCCGCCGACGGATTTAACAGCTCTTTAATAATCAACGCGCCTCGAGCGGCCGCGTCCGCCGGCAGCAGCTTTTTAATTCGAGCCGACAATTCCTGCCGCCGAGCCGTATCTTGCCACAAAGACATCAAACCGTCCGCTAATTTTTTTCCGTCTAATTTTTCTTGATTTAAAACGATCGCCGCCTGATTCTCCTCTAAAAAAGCGGCGTTCTCTTCTTGATGGGAATGAGGAATCGGTATTACCAGCGCCGGTTTCGCCAACAGCGCCAGTTCCGTAAAAATACCCAAGCCGGCGCGAGAAACAACCAAATCCGCCAAAGACAATAAAACAGAAAAATCCGAATGGTCTAAGCTGGAAAAAACCTGATAACCTTCTTTTTTGGGAGCGCCCTCTTCTTTACCGCGCCCGGTTTGATGAATAATCTGCCAATCGGTTGGAAGCAGAGACAGAGCTTCAAAAAAAATTCGATTAAGCGCCAAGGCGCCGCTACCGCCGCCGGTGATAAAAAGAAAAGGCCGGCCTGGTTCTAAACCAAATTTCTGCCGCGCTTCAAGACGCTCCGTTTCCGTGATTACATCCGCTTCGCTGGGGTTGCCAATAACGGTGGCGCGATTGCCATAATCAGCTAAAGATTTGGCAAAGGCGACCGTCAACTTATCCGCCGCTGGCGCCATTAGACGATTAGCTAAGCCGGGCCGGATATCCTGTTGATGGACTAAAATCTTCACCCCTTGAAAATGACCCGCCCAAACCAAAGGCACGCTGGCGAAAGAACCGGCGGAAATTATCAAATCAGGCCGCCGCCGCCGGCATAATCGCCAAGAATAAAAAAAAGCGGCGACAATCTTGAAAATATCTCTAAAATTTTTCCAAGAAAAATAACGGCGCCACTTCCCCGCCGGCAAAGACAAATATTCGGCGCCCAAGCGACGGAAAGATTCGCCGAATAATAATTTTTCCAAATCAGGATCACTGCCGACAAAAAGAAAATGAGCAGCAGGATCCAAACGGCGATAGGCGGCCGCTAAGGCCAGCGGAGTAATGCTCGGGCCGCCAGTGCCGCCGCCGGAAATAATGATTAATTTTTTATTAACGCCGGGCATATTTAGTGTGCTTGCTGATATTGGCCATTATCCCCATCGCCAATAAGGTGGACATGATGGCGGAGCCGCCGGCGGAAACAAACGGCAACGGTACGCCGGTCATCGGAATAAGATTAGTCATGCCGCCGATATTTAAAAAAGTCTGTACGGCCAGCCAGGCGATAATACCGGTCGCTAAAGCGCTGCCATAAATATCGGGGGCATGCTGGGCGATTTTAAGGCCGCGATAAAAAACTAAACCGTAAAGAATAATAATTAAAGAACTGAAAATAAAACCAAGCTCTTCGGAAATAATCGGAAAAATAGAATCGCCCCAGACTTCGGGCAGATACATAAATTTTTGCCGGCTCTGACCGAGGCCGCGGCCGAACCAGCCGCCAGAACCAACGGCAATCAAGGACTGATTAATCTGATAACATTCTTCCTGAGAATCATAACTTGGATTTTGATAACATTTAAAACGATCGCTCTGATAAGATGATTTAGCAAAAAGCAAAATGCCAAGTGCCAAAACGCCCATCAAGATGGTTAACATAATATGCGAAAATTTGCCGCCGGCTACAAAAAACGAGGCAAAGGCTGAAAATAAAATAATAAACAAAGTCCCAAAATCGGGCTGAGCCAGCATTAAGGCGCCGATGATGGCCAAGCTGCCCAAAAATGGCATAATCCCGCTCGCCGCTTCTTGCAGCTGACCCTTTTTTGCTTCCAGCCAAGTCGCCAGATAGACTAAAAAAGTAATTTTAACCAACTCTGAAGGCTGGAAAGAAAAACCGAAAACATTAATCCAGCTGCGCGCTGTGCCGTGAGCGGCGCGCAAACCGGGAATAAAGACTAAAAGCAGTAAAAAAATAGAAAAAATAAGAGCGAGGAGAGCGTAGCGCCGCCAAAGGCGATAATCGAGCCGATAAAAAATTGCAAACAAACCCAAACCGATGGCAACCCCGAAAAGCTGATGGAGAAAATAATAATAAGTATTGCCATACTTTGCGTAAGAAACAACCGAAGAAGCACTGGACAGCATCACTAAACCGATGACCAATAAAACAGCAATGCCAAATAAAAAAAGACGATCGGGTTCGTGTTCCGAAGGAGCGGGGGCAAATAATCTTTTAATTTTTTTTACTAAAGACATAAAATCAACTACCATTTTCGATCAATCAAAAAAACAATCAAACCCAAGACCGAGCCCATGGCAGAAATCACCCAGAAACGCATCACAATCTTAGCTTCCGGCCAGCCGAGCGCCTGAAAATGATGATGGAGAGGCGAAGATAAAAAAACTTTCTTATGCCTAATTTTTTTTGAAGTTAACTGGATAATAACCGATAAAGATTCAACAACAAAAATTAAGCCGATCAGCGGCAGCAGCAAAGCATTGTTAGTTAACATGGCAATGACGCCGAGAGTAACTCCCAGACTCATAGCGCCGGTGTCGCCCATATAAAAACGGGCGGGAGGGATATTAAACCAGAGAAAGGCCAACAAGGCGCCGATAATGACGCCGCAAAAAGTGGCTAATTCATAACGTCCGAGCACAAAAGCGATGATGCCGTAAGAAGCAAAAGCAATCATCAAAGTGCCTCCGGCCAAACCGTCCAAACCGTCCGTTTCGTTAACAGAAAAAGAAGTGGCGACAATCACGAAAATAAAAACCGGCAGATACCACCAAGAAATTTCGAAATTACCGAGGAAAGGAACATGAAAAACCGTCCAATCAAGCTTAAAATAAAACCAGGCCGCTGCCGCCGCCGCGATCAAGGCATAAATCAATAATCGATGCTTGAGCTTTAAGCCGCCGCCGCCGAAAACACCATGGCCGGTCACATCCAGCCAATCATCCAATAAGCCGATAATGGCACTGGCCACCAAGACGCCTAAAGGCAATAAAGTTTCGGAGCGGGAAAAGAAATTTAGATATTTAAAAACATCTCCCGGCATTACATCCGCCAAAAAAGAAAAGAAAACCATAAAGACCAAAACCGTGCCCCAAATTAAAATACCGCCCATCGTCGGCGTTCCCGCCTTATGGGCGTGCAATTGGCTAAAAATCGGCGTCTGGCCATTATTACGAATCTGCTTGCCCAACTTATATTTATATAAAAAATTTGTGAGCAAGGGCGTACAGGCGATAGCAAAAATAAAGGCCAGCGCAGAAAGTAAAAGAATCTTGACGACGTAAAAAACAATCATAATTATTTTAAGCGAGAAAATTTATCAAATAAAGCGACATCAAGGCCAAGACGCCCAAAACCTGAGCCAAAACAGTGGTCAGGCCGAAAGCATGGGTAAGAAAATGAAAATGCGGCCGCCGCGAAAAATTTATCAAAATAAGATTGTTGGCCAGCAATATCGCCAGGCCTAACAAGGGAATATTAAAAGCCCGGCTGGAGCCGCCGATAGCGTCAATACCGAAATCAACATTATAATGAGCGACAAAAGAATCAGCCCCGACGACTGCATAGAGTCGATAAGCAAAAAACCAGAGCAAAGCCTGCAAGACTAAAGAGCTGATCAGATACCAGCGATTAGACTGATAGCGCCAATAAGCCGCCAAAGCTAGATTAGACGCCCGCCGCCAAGCATACCAGCGGCTATAAAAAGAAAAAGCCATAAAAGCAAAAACAAATTACGAATTTAAAAAGGTAATATTCCGAGTTTATTGTAGCATATTATCTGTCATTTTAAAAATCAAGCGGATAATGATATAATACCGATATGTCGGAAAAACTCGCCAAAACTATTTGCCGTTATGCCCAAATACGCGGACATAAACACTTGAGCCTGGAAAAACAGGGGCAATATTTAATGTGCGCTTGCGGCCATGGCCGACAGGCTGATTATTTACGTTTAGACTCTAAAACCGAACTTAGCATCAAAGAAACTTTCCGTTGTTTAGCCGGAGTGGCAGAAAATGATCTTTTTACCAATCGTCGCTTTAAGATTGTCGATGGTAAGAGAATCATCAGCGGGCGGGCGACTTTATTGC
>CAZIHD010000012.1:0-17592 GCA_964539015.1 uncultured Gammaproteobacteria bacterium | reverse complement strand
CGACCGTGACCGATTCCCGCCCGCGGCACAAATTTCGTAAGAAATTTTGCAAGGGTTATTTTTTAGATTATTTTTAGGGTCTTGCCTAAAATTAGAATATTTGCTATATAAAGAAATAGTTTTGCGGGTATCGTATAGTGGTTATTATGCGACCTTGCCAAGGTCGAGAGACGAGTCCGATTCTCGTTACCCGCTCACAGAACAAAGACAGTCCGCAAGGGCTGTTTTTGTGTTATAATGTCTATATATGAAAATAATAAGTTTTAATATCGGTCTCAAAATAGATAATAGTTTTCAAATCGCGGAATATTTAAAAACCCAAAACGCTGATATTGTTTGTTTGCAGGAAGTTATGCGGCCACTTGATTCGAATGTCTATCCAATATATCGATCCTTTGAAATAATCAGAAAAAAATTGGAAGCGGATTATCCCTATTATTTTTTTGCCCCCGAATGGGTCGCTGATAAATTTATTAAACCAGAAGGAGTAGAAGATAAAGATTTAGGCGGCATGGTCGAACAAGGTAAACTTATTTTGTCTAAATATCCTATTGTTCATGGTTATAATTATTTTTATAACAAAAATTACGAATTTGATTGTGATCGGACTAATTTTTATCAAGGAGATGATCATGGCCGCGCCTTGCAAATAGTGGAGATTAGTATCCAGGGGCAGATTATTCAGGTAGCTAATGTTCATGGAATTTATTCATCTGATAAGATGGATACCGAACGTTCTTTGAAACAAAGCCAATTTATTCTAGATAAATTACAAGAAAAAAATTTGCCTAGTATTTTACTTGGCGATTTTAATGTTTTACCTAGTACTGGAAGTATTGCGATGATTAATGCCTATTACGATAATATTAATGAGGACTTCAAAATTACTAGTACTGAGCCTGGTGGTAAGATTATTGATTATATCTTTCTTGGTAAGGAGTTTCGAATTAAAAATTTTACTGTAGAAAAGATTAATATTTCCGATCATTATCCGCTCATTTTAGAAATTGAGAATTTATAATCAAATTCCAAAAGGAGCTCATAAAAAAAGACCTGATTTAAACCAGGTCTTTTAAGTATTCTGCCGTTATTTTGTTAAAAATTTGGTGGCAGATAGTTATCCTTATAAGTTGTTTTTGGCGTCATGAAGTCTTTTAGGACTTCATCGCGCAATATCGGAATTTGCTTCGGCTCAACCATTTTGAAGGTTGAAGTAAAGTGCCCATTGCCTGTGCCTTCCCGATCATACATTAATCCACCGATTTTTTCTCGATGCTCAAACATGTCGGCCAAGGCCTCCGCGATAAACCGTAAATGTTCTCCGGTATAAACGCGGCGGGGGACAGTAAATCTCACTAAGTCCGTGGCGGGAATAATTTTTATCCCATTAATATCCCGGCCAACCATTGATAAACCGATTTCTACCGGTCTGATTCCATAACGCCGGTAAATTTCTGCACATAATCTTTGCGCCGGAAAGAAATTTTTGTCAATGTGGGGCAAAAATTTTCTGGCATCCAGAAAGACGCCATGCGACCCTGTCGGCCATTGAATAGGAATTCCCAGGCGTTTTAACTGGTTGCCAAATTCAGCCACCTGATTAATCCGTTGCCGCAGATGACTTTCTTCACGGCCTTCTTTAAGTCCTTGTTCCAGGGCTGCCAGATCACGTCCGGACATGCCGCCGTATGAATAATGTCCCTCCACCAAGATACAGCGGGTACGAAATAATTCGTACAAGCGTTTATCTCTGGTAGCCACCAGTCCGCCCATATTAACAATGGCGTCCTTTTTGCAGCTCATTAATACTACATCCGCTAAAGAAGCCATTTCTCTGACAATTTTGTTAATGCTTTTGTTTTCATAACCCGTCTCTCTCTGTTTTATGAAGTAAGCATTTTCGAAAATGCGCGCTGCGTCTAGCAGCAATAAAATATTGTACCTTTTGGCTATTGCCCATATTTCTTTCAGATTTTTCATTGATACTGGCTGGCCGCCGATAGTATTATTAACGACCGTCATCAATATGAAGCCAATATTTTTCGGCCCCGCTTTTTCAATAATACTGATTATTTTTTGCGGGTCGGCATTGCCTTTGAAATCAAAATATTGGCCGGTGTTTTCGCTTTCCGGACAATCTGCAGTGATTACTTGGGCACCATTGTTAAAACAGTTGCCCAGCGTAGTATCAAAAAAAGAATTGCCGGTGCATACTACCGCCTTCCCCCGCTTGGCCGCTTCGGCTACCGCGTTTCTGAGCAACATTGTAAAAACAATATTTTCCGCTGACCGGCCTTGATGAACCGGTAAAATAAAATTTGTATCAAACACCACTTGAGCGGTTGATAGAAATTCTTCATAGGTAATACTGTGCGCATAGCGCTCATCTGCACCCAGTATTTTTCCCCACTGAATGTCGCTTTGCGCGCCGGTACCGCTATCGGTCAAAAGATCGAGAGCGATCGTTTCTGCCCGAACCATAAAAACATTATTGCCGGTACGAATAAGTTCTCGCTGGCGTTCTGTTTCCGTGGAGCTTGAGCCCATTTGCACGGTTTTTATAATCCAGGGCGGCAGAAGATCTGCTGCCGACAAAGTTTTGATACCCATTTTTTTATCCAACAACTTTTGCAAATATTGCAAAAGTTTTGAGGCTTCAACAAAATTATTGTCAGCCAGCAAGGAATACAATTTTTTGATTTTTTCTTCGATTTCTTTCATTTTCTGAATATTTAAGGTTAATTTTTAAAGGTCAATAGATTATCCTATAATATTTACAGTTTTTGTCAATGGATTTTTATATTTTTAAATTAAATTTTTTTATTTGACTTTTTTCTTATTTTCCGCTATAAATAGCTGTATAAATAATAATTTTTATTGCCATGCGCATTAAGTTCCATCGTGTTGAACAGAAAGAGCAAAAATTTTTTCGATCCAATAATCAGATTCGTTCCGAGCAGGTGTTTTTAATTGATGAAACCGGTGAAAATGTCGGTATTATGGAGACGGTCGCGGCGATTGCTAAAGCCAAGGAATTAGACCTTGATTTAGTTGAAGTAAATCCGAAGGCCAATCCGCCGGTAGCTAAAATTGTCGATTTAGGACAGCTTAAATATGAACACGAAAAAAAGCTTCATCGACAGAAAGTGATGCAAAAGAAGATTGATACTAAGGTTATCCGCCTTTCTTTTCGGATTAGCGAGCATGATTTTGGTTTTCGGCTTGCTCAGGCTGAAAAATTTTTAGCTAAGGATAACAAATTAAAGGTGGAATTAATTTTACGCGGCCGAGAGCGGCAATATCCGCAGAAAGCCAGAGAAATAATTGATAATTTTGTGGCTCAGCTTCGCCAAAAACCTGATTTATCTATTGAAGTGGAGCAAGCCTTGACAAATCAAGGGGGAAGATTTACTATAGTGTTGATAAACAAGAAATAAGTATCTTTTTATCATCAGGTGTTTCGCCTGTTTTTTTATCAAATTTATGCCGAAAATAAAGACCCATCAAGCCACTGTTAAGCGTTTCCGCGTTACCGCCAACGATAAAGTAAAAAAGAGAAAAGCCGGACAGGATCACTTTAATTCCCGGGAAACCGGTAATACTAAACGTCATAAACGCTTGGATATCAACGCTGATAAGACTTTAGTAAAAACCATTAAAACGTTAACTCCGTATCTTTAGGATGCGGCCTTAAGCTAATTCGTATATGCCTAGAGTAAAAAGAGGAGTCTCTCATAATAAAAAACGCCGCACGTTATTACAACAGGTTAAGGGCTATAAATGGGGACGTAAAAATTTAATCAAATTGGCCAAAACGGCTCGGACTAAAGCCGGCGCCCATGCTTATACTGATCGTCGCAAAAAAAAGCGCGATATGCGGGCTTTATGGCAGATTAAAATTAATGCTTTTGTCCGTGAACACGATTTTTCTTATTCTAAATTCATGGGTTCCCTAAAAGCGGCTAAGGTGACTATTGATCGCAAGATTTTAGCCGATTTAGCCGTTAATAATAAGAAAGTTTTAGCCGAGATGATTGCGCGTCTTAAGAAATAATTCTTATGTCTTGGATTAAAATCGCTCAAATCGTCGTTTCCATCCTTTTAATCATTGTTATTTTGCTTCAGAATCGCGGCACCGGTCTCGGTAGCGCTTTTGGCGGTACCGGCGGCGTCTATCTGACGAAACGCGGTCTGGAAAAAAAGTTATTCATCGCCACGATTGTGTTGGCGGTGCTCTTCTTCGGCTTATCTCTGGCTAATTTGCTGTTTTAAGCCCCTTTCCTTCGTTTCGTCCCTTTACTGTGGATTCATTGCCTCAAAAAATAAATAAGATTTTAAGCGGAACCGTGAAGACGTTTTCCCATTTTTTTGTTTTTTTTAAAAATGTTTTTCACTCCAGCCGGCAATATTTTTCTAAAGATAAATCTCGGCGGCAAGTGGATAGAAATCTTGTTTATTCTTTGGCGCCGACCAAGATTCCTCGGCAAGAACAACTTCGACATTTATCTAAATTTTTAGATCCGAGAGAAAAATTAGTTTTAAAAATAGCAGTCCTAGTTTTTGCCATCAGTTTAACTTATCTCGGCATTAAATTTTATCGCCAACATTTACAGCTTCTTCCTAAAGCCGGCGGTACTTATAGCGAAGGCGTCGTCGGTTATCCGCAAACGATTAACCCTCTTTATTCCAGCAATCGCGATGTTGACGCCGATCTCAGCCGCCTGATTTATTCCAGTCTTTTTCAATATGATGAGCGGGGGCAAATTACTCAAGATTTAGCTTCTGCCTGGAATATAGATGCCAGCGGCAAAATTTATACGGTGACGCTTCGTCCTGATGTTAAGTGGCATAGCGGCGAAAATTTGACCGTCGATGATGTCGTTTTCACTTTTAATTTGATTAAAGATCCGGAATTTCGTTCGCCTTTGCGTTCCAGCTTAAACGGCGTGGAGATTGAAAAAATAGACGATCATTCAGTTAAATTTACTCTGGCCGAGCCTTATGCGGATTTTTTAAGTTTATTGACTTTCGGCATCATGCCTCAGAATGCCTGGGAAACAACGATGCCGGAGGCGGCGGCTTTGTCGGAATTAAATTTAAAACCGGTCGGCTCCGGGCCGTATAAATTTGAGGCTCTGATTAAAAGTAAGAGCGGAGAAATGAAAGAATATCATCTGGCCAGAAATGCCGATTATTATGGGGCTAAGCCTTATATTGAAAAAATAATTTTTAAATTTTATCCTGATTATAATGAATTGGTTAGAGCTTTAAATGATAATGAAATTGACGGCGCCAGTTATATCCCCGATGACTTGAAAAACGATTTGGTGGCCAAGCATTCCCTCTCTATTTATAATTTGCATTTGCCTCAGATTAACGCGATCTTTTTTAACCAAACAAAGAATAAAGCCTTGGCCAGTCTGAAAGTGCGCCAAGCCTTAGCTTATGCGATTGATCGCGATCATTTGCTCAATGAAGTTTTGGGCGGGGCGGCCATCAGAGCGGACGGCCCGATTTTGCCGGATAATTTCGCTTATAATTCCGAGACAATCAAATATAATCTGGATGCCGCCAAATCCGATCAATTATTAACCGACAGCGGCTATAAAAAAATAGTTATTACTACCGATTCGGTTAATAATACCAATCCGGACGCGGACACCCGGGCAATTATTGCTTACGCTCGTTCGGCTAAAATCGATCCCGTTGGTATCTGGCGTGTTTCCGGCAAAGATTCGCAGCCGCTGGTTATTAAATTATCGGTTCCCGAGAACGGCCGTTTAGATGTCGCCGAGAGTATTAAAAAAGATTGGGCCGCGGTCGGCGTTCAAGTAATTATTCAGCAAATTGATTCCGTCAGCCTCAGCGGCGATTTAATCGCCGGTCATAATTTTGAAGCTTTTCTTTATGGCCAGGCGGTCGGCTTTGATCCTGATGTTGTTTCTTTTTGGCATTCTTCTCAGATCGGCGGCCAAGGCTTGAACCTCGCCGGCTATAGTAATAGCGAGGCGGATACTTTGCTGACCGAAGGGCGCCAAGCCGCCGCTAACCTTGATTTACGCCGGGAAAAATATAAGAAATTTCAAGAAATAATCAGCGCTGATTTGCCTGCCATTTTCTTATATTCTCCCAGCTATACTTACGTGCAGGCGCATAGCGTCCACGGTTTTGCCGGTACCGCCATTAATGATCCCAGCGATCGTCTGGCCGGCATCAACGGCTGGTATCTTAAGACCAGAAAACATCTGGTCTGGTAATATTTATTTAAAATTTAAGCTTTAAAACCAGAAGATTATTAATCTTTTGATTTTTAGGCATTTAATATCTCATAATTTGAAAGCGAAACGGCAAAGATTATTTTTAATTTTTTCATCTTCGATTTTCAATTGTTAAGCCAACATGATTACTCGTTACAAACCCGGCTTCAATGCCGGCAAAAGCAGCGTAGCGCCGAAAGCGCCTATGCCTGTTAATGCGCGCCCGCGGCGCTTTACTCCGCGGCCAATTTTTGAAAAAAAAGATAATGATAATTACGTTAAAGTAATTGTCTTGGGCGGACTGGAAGAAGTCGGCCGCAACATGACTCTTATTGAATGTAATCGCGAGATTATTATTATTGATATGGGTCTGCAGTTTCCGGAAGAAGATATGCCTGGTATTGATTATATTATTCCCAACGTTTCTTATCTGCGCGATAAGATTGATTGGATTAAGGGCGTGATTATCACCCATGGCCATTATGATCATATCGGCGGTATTCCTCATATCATGGGAGAAATCGGCAACCCGCCGATGTTTATGGGCAAGATGACGGCCGGTTTGGTACTTAAGCGCCAGCAAGAATATAAACAAGCGCCGCAACCGAAAATAAAAGAAATCGATGAAAATACCGTTCTCCAGCTCGGCGCTTCCTTCCGAATAGAGTTTACTCGCGTCAATCATTCTATCCCCGATTGTTTTGCTGTGATTATTAATACGCCGCTGGGCACCATCGTCCATACCGGTGATTTTAAGATTGATTTTTCTCCGGTTAATGATAAGCCGGCGGATTTACAGCGGATTGCGCAGATCGGCAGCCGCGGTATTTTGCTTTTGATGTCCGATTCGACCGACGCGCCTTTAGCCGGCTATCAAGTTTCCGAATCGGCAATCGGCGAAGAGATGGGCAAGCTTTTTGAAAATTTGGAAGGCCGGATTATTATCGGCACTTTTGCCTCCCAGCTCAGCCGCGTCCAAAAAATCTTAGATTTGGCTCAGCATTATGGCCGGCGTGTCAGTTTACAGGGACGGAGTATGAACTCCAATGTGGAAATTGCCCATCAGATTGGTTATCTTAAATTTGATCCAAAAATATTGGTGGAAGATAAAGATCTTAACCGTCTGCCGGATAATAAAGTTCTGATTATCGGTACCGGCGCTCAAGGTGAAGACAATGCTTTTTTAAGCCGAGTCGTTAACGGCGAGCATCGCGTGGTCAGCTTAAAACCAGGCGATACCGTTCTTTTTTCTTCCTCGGTTATTCCCGGCAATGAACGTTCCATCCAAAATTTGATGGATATGGTCGTGCGCCAAGGTGCAAAAATCATCCATTATAAAATGCTTGACATCCATGCCGGCGGCCACGCCAAACAGGAAGATTTAAAGCTGATGATGCGCCTGATCAAACCGGAATATTTCATGCCGATCGAAGCCAATCATTACATGCTGCGCGCTCATGCGGAATTAGCGGAACAAATTGGTATTCCTAAAGATAAAATTTTTGTCGCCGATAACGGCCAGGTAGTTCTGATTAAAAAAGGTCTTCAAGATAAAACCGTTTGTACTCTGACTAAGGAAAAAGTGCCTTCCGAATATGTGATGGTTGATGGTTTGGGGGTCGGCGATGTTTCCGAGGTTGTCCTCCGCGACCGCCTAATGATGGCCGGCGACGGCATGATCGTCATTATCGCCACCATTGATGCCAAAACCGGCAATATTATCGGCAACCCCGATATTATTTCTCGCGGGTTTATTTATATGAAAGAAAGCCGCGATTTAATTGAAAAGACCAGAATGCATGTTAAGAAGATTGTAAAAGATAAAAATCCGATGACTCCGGCGGATGATGATTTTATTAAAAATAAGATCCGCAATGATGTCGGCCAGTTTTTATTTGCTCAGACTAAGCGCCGCCCCATGGTTCTGCCGGTTGTAATTAAAGTTTAATTGTCTTTAAAAATCGCTTGAAATCTGAATAAAATCCGCCGCCCGGCGGATTTTATAATTCTTGACTTTTCTATATTTTTCTTGTACACTAATTTCAGCTTTAAAATTAAATAAGCACCGATATCAATCTCTTGGATTTTATGGTTTCGCTTTTTGAGCGAGGCCGGCGGTGGCCAAGAGGCTGTTCCGAAAGGAATGGTTAAGCATCTTTTTTTATTTTATGCCTAAAGAACAGAATCAAACTGGCGTTTTCGCCGATTTATTAGAAAAAGATGGTGTTCATGTCCCGCAAGTCGGCGATGTGGTTAAAGGCACTATCGTTACCGCCTCCAAATCCGAGGTCGTGCTTGATATTGATGGTGTCTTGATGGGAGTTGTCCGCGGTCCGGAACTTTATGTTGAGGTTGAAGAGTATGCGCATTTGAAACCCGGGGATCAGGTTGAAGCGGCGGTAATTGAAACTGAAAACGAAGAAGGACATCTGGAAATGTCTTTCCGCCAGGTCGGACAAGAAAAAGCTTGGCAAAATCTGCGCGCCGCTTATAAAGACAAGAGTATTGTTAAAATTCGCATCATTGACGCCAATAAAGGCGGTCTTTTAGCCCGCTATTGTCAGATTAACGGCTTTTTGCCGGTATCCCAGCTGGCTCCGGAAAATTATCCTCGTATCAGCGGCGGCGATAAGAGCAAAATCTTAGAAAAATTAAAGACTTTTGTCGGCCAGGATTTTGAAGTTAACGTTATTACTTTGAACGAAGAAGAAAATAAAATTATTTTCAGCGAGAAAGATGTTTGGAATAAGCGCCAGAAACCGGCCTTGGATCGTTATCATATCGGCATGGTGGTTGACGGCCGCATTACCGCCATTACTAATTTTGGCGTCTTCTTGAATTTTGACGACGGCATGGAAGGCCTGATTCATATTTCCGAAATCGCCTGGCAGCGGATCGATTCTCCTAATGAATTATTTAAAGTCGGCGATCATATTAAAGCGGAAATCGTCAGCATCGACGGGAGTAAGATTTTTTTGAGCTCAAAAAAATTACAGAAAGACCCTTGGCAGGAAGCGAGCGCTAAATATAGCATCGGCCAGACCGTTTCCGGCACCATTGTTAAAATCAATCCTTTTGGTTTATTCGTGAAATTGGATGAAGAAATTCATGGTCTTGCCCATATCAGCCAATTAAATTTAACCGCCAAAGAAAAGATTGGCGAATTATTTAATGCCGGTGAAGTCCGTGATTTTGAAATTGTCAGCATTTCTCCGTCGGAACATCGTCTGGGTTTAAAGCTAGCCGGCGAAGACGGCCAGACAGTCGAGACGACTCAGAAGAAGCGCTCGGTTAAAGCCAAGAAAGAAGCAACCGCGATTGACGGCCAGGCAGAAGAGAAAGAAAAAAAAGAAAGTGAAGAAAAAATCGAAGCTTAATTATCGTTAAAAAAGTGCTTTAAAAACGCCCTCCCGTTGTTAAGGAGGGCGTTTTTGCTGATTGCCAAAATTTAACGGCCGTTATATAATAGGGGTACTATTTTTAGGAAAAAATATGAAAAATTTAATCAAAAATTTTCTTGCTTTCTTTCTTGTTTTTTTGATAATTGCTGCCGCTTTCAGCGCCTTTTCGCAGACAACCAAGACCAGCCGGGCCGATATCAGTTCTTTGGTTCAAGCGATTAATCAAGATAAAGTGAAAACTTTAACCGTGAGCGGCAATGAGATTAAAGTTGAGATGAAAGACGGTAATCAACAGACGGTAAGAAAAGAAGACAACGAAAGTTTATCTACTCTGTTAAGTAATTTTCAAGTAAGTCCGGAAAAATTAGCCGCGGTTTCGATCAATGTTAAAGATCCGTCCGGCTGGTCTTATTGGCTAAATACGCTTCTGCCTTTTCTCTTGCCGGTAATTTTAATCGGTTTGCTTTTTCTATTTATGATGCGCGGTGCGCAGGGCATGAATTCTAAGGCGATGAGCTTCGGCCAATCCGATGCTAAAGATTTTAATCTGGAAAATAAAGAACAGGTGACTTTTAAAGATGTTGCCGGGGCGAAGGAGGCCAAAGAAGAATTACATGAGATTGTTGATTTTTTACGTTATCCGAAAAAGTTTCAAGATTTAGGCGCGCGTATTCCTCGGGGCGTCCTTTTGCTCGGCAGTCCCGGCACCGGTAAGACTTTGTTGGCCAGAGCCGTGGCCGGAGAAGCGAAAGTTCCTTTTTTCCATATGTCCGGTTCGGAATTTGTGGAGATGTTTGTCGGTGTGGGTGCTTCCCGAGTTAGATCCTTGTTTCAAAAAGCGAAAAAACACGCGCCTTGCATCGTTTTTATTGATGAAATTGATGCTGTCGGCCGCCGCCGCGGTTCCGGCTTGGGCGGTTCCCATGATGAACGCGAGCAGACCTTAAATCAAATTTTAGTGGAAATGGACGGTTTTGAACCGACTCAAAATGTTATCGTTATTGCCGCCACTAATCGTCCTGATGTCTTAGATCCGGCTTTACTCCGTCCCGGCCGTTTTGATCGGCAGGTCGTGATTGATCGTCCGGATATCCAAGATCGAGAAGATATTTTAAAGGTGCACGTCAAAAAGAAACCTTTGGCTAAAGAAGTCGATTTGCGGCGGATTGCGGAAAGAACCCCTGGTTTTTCCGGAGCCGATCTCGCCAATCTTTTAAATGAGGCGGCAATTTTAACCGCCCGCGAGAATAAAAAGATTATTGGCATGGAAGAATTATTTTCTGCCATTGAAAAAGTGATGATCGGACCGGAACGGAAGAGCCGCGTCATCAGCGACAAAGAAAAGAAGATTACCGCTTATCATGAAGCCGGCCACGCGGTGGTTGCTCATTTCTTGCCGAATAGCGACCCGGTTCAGAAAGTTTCCATTATCGCCAGAGGTACGGCCGGCGGTTATACTTTAAAAGTACCGACCGAAGATCGCCATTTCCAAGCTAAGTCGGATTTTATTGATGACATTGCCGTTTTACTGGCCGGACATTTGATTGAAAAAGATGTCTTCGGTGAAGTGACAACGGGCGCCACCTCGGATTTACATCAGGCAACCATGATCGCTCGAAGTTTGATTACCGATTATGGCATGAGCGATATTTTAGGTCCGCGTACTTATGGCCAAAAAGAAGATATGATTTTTTTAGGCCGTGAAATTCATGAACAGCGTGATTACAGTGAAAAGGTCGCCGAACAGATTGATGGTGAAATTTCCTCTTTTATCCGCCAAGCTTCAGACAAGGCACAGCAGATTTTGCAGGCGCAGCGGGATAAGTTGGAAAAAGTCGTTCAAAGCCTATTAATTAAAGAAACTTTAGAAAAAGAAGAGTTTGAATCTTTGGTCGGTCCGATTCCAGCGGCCGCCGCTATGGCTTAAGCTGGTGAATTTGACTAATATTATTTTTTAGTTATACTAAAAATAGATATAAATATAAATATTAGAGTAATTTATCTATAAATTCTCTATTTTCATTCCCTTAATCATATGGCTAATCCTAAGAAAAGGAAGTCTTCCAGCGCTGTCCGCACCAATCGAGCGCATCTGGCTTTAAAAAAAACCAGCTTAGATAAATGTCCGCAATGTGGCAAAGCAAAAAAACCGCATACCGTCTGCACTTTCTGCGGTACTTATCGCGGCCGCCAAGTTTTAAAGACCGAGGCTAAGCCGGCCAAGGCTGTGAAGGCCAAGAAATAATTTTTATGTCTAACCGCCACTTAGCTCGCACTATCGCTTTGCAAACTTTATTTGCTTGGGATTTTAATAAAAAGGATTCTCAGACATTGGCGTCTTTGATACATGATAATTTTGTTAATTTTGCTCCCAATTTCGATGACGGCGGCTTTGTGGAAGAATTAGTCAAAGGCGTGATTGATAATTTGGAAATTATTGATGCTCTGATTGTCCGTTATGCGACGGAATGGCCTTTGGATCAGATCACTACTATCGACCGCAATGTTTTACGTTTAGGCATTTACGAATTAGTTTATACGGAAATTCCGCCTCGGGTAGCAATTAACGAAGCGATAGAAGTGGCCAAGAGTTTCGGCGGCGATGCTTCCGGCAAATTTATTAATGGCGTCCTCGGTGCAATTTATAATGATTGGCCGGAAGAAGAAAAGAAAAAGCGGGATAATCATTGGGATCAGAAGCAAGCGGAAGAAACAACCGAAACGGAAGCGCCGGAAATCGCTGCGGTGGAGGAAAAACTTAGTTAAAGTATTTTTTAAATGCCCGCGGTGATTCCGCGGGTCTTTCTTTAATCGTTGCGTAACGGCCTGGCGGCGCCTTTTTATCAGAAAGAGGCGTCACGACGCCGCTTCGGAACTAAAAGATGTATGCCGGAATTATCAAATTTACAGAAAGTTTTAGGCTTAAAATTTAAAAACCCGGATATTTTGCGCCAGGCGATGGTTCATCGCTCTTATCTTAACGAACATCCGGAGTTTGCTTGCGGGCATAATGAACGTTTAGAATTTTTGGGCGATGCCGTGCTGGAAATTGTTGTTACCGAATATCTTTATCTTAACTACCCGGAAACCCCCGAAGGCGATTTGACTAATTGGCGCGCTTCTTTGGTTAACGCCAAGATGCTTTACGTGATTGCGACCGAATTAGATTTAGAATCATATCTTTATCTGTCGCGCGGCGAAGCGAAGGATAAAAATAAAAAATCGCGGCATTATATTTTAGCGAATGCTGTCGAGGCTTTAATCGGCGCCATTTATCTTGATCAAGGATTGGACAAAGCCAAAGAACTTATTCTACAAAAAATCGTAGTCAAGCTTCCGGAAATATTACAGACTCAGGCTTATCTTGATCCGAAATCACGTTTTCAGGAACAAGCTCAGGATAAGCGCGGCATCACTCCCCGTTATGATATTCTCGGCGAAGAGGGGCCGGATCATGCCAAGATTTTTACGGTTGGTTTATATTTGGAGGAAGAATTGATTGCGACCGGCCAGGGCTCGTCCAAACAAGAAGCTCAGGTCGACGCCGCGGCTAAAGGTTTGAAATTACTTAATTGGTAAAATTATGGATATTAAAAAAATCTTAGGCGAAGCGGCTAAACAGAAAGTTTCCGATATCCATTTGATTTTTGGTTTGCCGCCGATGATACGGCACGACGGACAATTGGCACCTTTTCAAGAAGTCGGCGCCGATCCTTTGCCGCTATTGTCTGATCTTGATTTAGAACAAGCGGCTAAAGCTTTACTTGACGCCAACCAATTTCAACAATTAGAAAAAGAGCGCGATCTTGATGCGGCGGCGGCTATCGATGCTTATCGTTTTCGCCTCAATTTTTCTTTCGATCGCGGCCACTTGAAAATGGTAGCCAGAGTTATTGATGAGCATAAGCCGACTTTGGAGGAAATCGGCATGCCGGCTTCGGTCTGCAAACTTTTAGATTTACCTCAAGGACTGGTTTTAATGACCGGACCGACCGGCTGCGGCAAATCTACGACTTTGGCGGCGATGATTAATCATATTAACAGCGAACGCAATTGTCATATCATTACGCTGGAAGATCCGATCGAATATCTTTTTACTTCAGAGAAGAGCCTAATCTCCCAGCGGCAATTAGGCGAAGACATGGTTTCTTTCGCTTCCGGTCTAAAACATATTTTGCGCCAGGATCCGAACGTGATTATGGTCGGGGAAATGCGCGATTTAGAAACGATTGCGGCCGCCATTACTTTGGCGGAAACTGGGCATTTAGTCCTGGCCACTCTGCATACTTATAGCGCCGCTCAGACCATTGACCGCATTATTGATATTTTTCCCTCGCATCAACAAAATCAAGTTCGTTCTCAATTATCTATGGTGCTGGCAGCCGTTATTTCTCAGCGCCTGCTGCCCTGCCTCAAAGGCGGGCGTATTGCCGCCCGAGAAATTATGATTCGAAACAGCGCGATTGCTAATCTGATTCGAGAAAATAAACTTGCTCAAATTAAGACCGTCTTGGAAACTAATGTCCAAAGCGGCATGGTGACTATGGATCGCCATCTGAAACAATTATATCAAGCCGGTGAAATTGATCGCGAAACCGCCATAAATTATATGGAAGAAATCGGTTTGTTGGATTCTTAAAGAGAATCGGTTGGTGGATTAAATTAAAAATAATCAAACCGCTGTGCCCGTTTATAATAATTTATTAAAAAAGCTATTTAGCTATCTCAGTAATCATTCCTATTTAGCCTTGGCGGCGATTTTATTTTTAGGCCTATTATTGCGCGGTTATAATCTGACGACTCGGGCTTTATGGCTTGATGAAGCAGATGCAGCCAATCTGCTTAAAAATAATTTTTTTAATCTTTGGCAACCGATTTTTATCTCCGGCAATAATCCCGGTTATATTTATTTATTAAAAGTCTGGTCTCAATTTTTTGGCGATACTGAAGCGGCTCTTCGTTCTTTGTCTCTTGTTCTCGGTTTGGCCTCTATTTTTTTGATTTATAAGTTTGGACGTTTATTATTCAATCGTACTATCGGCTTAATGGCCGGTTTTTTGTTGGCTATAAATTATTTTAGCATTTTTTATTCTATTCAAGCTCGGCAATATTCTTTGGTCGTTTTTCTTAGTCTCAGCTCTTACTATTTTTTCAGCGAATTATTGATTAAAGGTATAAAATGGCCGCGGATATTTTTATTCATTTTAACTACGTCCTTGGGGCTGTATACGCACCCCTGGTTTTTTTTATTAGTCGGATCGCAAATTTTATTTATTTTAATAAAATATCGGGCACGGAAGACAATTTTTTGGTCTTTTTTCTTGCTGATTGTCATTTTGTCTTGGCCGCGAATTATACAGCTGATAAGCTTGAGTAGTTACGGAGCCAATGATTGGATTGCACCAGTAACGGCGGGGGTATTTTTTAAGACTTTTTCTTTTTTTACTTTTGGAGCTACCGGCCTTTATTTCCTTTTAATAGTTATCGCCTCATTTTTTATTTTTATTAGAATTGAGGATACATCTAAAGAATTTAAATTTAGTTTAAAGACAAGCCCACGCTCATTGCTTCATTCTGAACGTTTTTGGCTTCTAATTAATTATCTTATTTCGCCATTACTTGCTGCGTTTATTATTTCTAAATTTACTCCATTTTATGAAACGGGAAGATACGAGGCGATTGTTTTGCCCGCTTTTATTTTATTATTGGCTGGTTTATTTTCTAAAATTAATGATCGCCGATTGATTTTGACAGGTGCTTTCTTTTTAATATTATTTAGTTTTAAAGCCGTAATTCATGAAAGAGACACGATTAAAAATTATCAAAATAATGAAAAAACATCGACCGCCCTCCTTTTGGATAATATTTCAGACGGTAGTTTCGTTGTTTTTACGGGCTTGTCCCGGCCTTCTTTTGATTATTATTTGCCTCGGTTAAATATAAAAACTAAAAAATTCAAAGAATTTTCTTTTCCCGCGGAAATGGCGGAACATGCGGCTTATCGAAAACGATATGTTGGTTTGGCAGATGACAAAAAAGTGATCGATGATTGGCAACAGCTTTTATTTCAAATCGAGAAAGACAAGCCGAGTAATCTTTTGGTCGTTTATGACGAGACCGATGCGTCGGCAAAAACATTAATCCAAGCACTTGATCATGAATTTAAACTGGTAGACGTTTATAATGTCTCCCGATTCAGCTCCCCTCTTCATTTTCAATATATTTTGAATTATCAGAAACAGCTTTTTTCCAGATAGAACAACAGGGAAGAAAAAATTAGAAAAAACGTTTAATTTAAGCCATTTTTAATCATATTTATTTCCCCTTGACAATATTTTTAAAACCTATATAATTAGTATCAGTTTTCATAAAGCCTATGCGTATTTATTCTAGCTTCTATAAATTTAAGCGGTTATAAGATAATTTGCTTTTTGCAGTTATTTTGAACCGCGCCCGTCGCGGTTTTTTGAACCTCTGAAAACAAATCCTTAAGCTAGTTTAGAAAAAAATAAGACAAGCATTAAATATTTAATCGCCTTTATCAGTTTACTGGTAAAGGCAACGGAATATTTAATTGCCCTTTAACAGTTAAATATTTTTTTGTCGCTTTTTTTCGAAAAAGCGAACTGTCTGCCGTCGGTTTATTTTGCAATTTCCGGGCGGCGGACAAAATAAATCGCGTTCGCGAAGGAACGCGTCCACTTTTGAAAACAAAAGTGTGGGAAAATCTCGTAAAGAGTGTATGGCGGATGCCTAGACATAAGAAAACGATGAAGGACGTAGCAGCCTGCGATAAGCTGCGGTGAGGTGGCAAGCAACCTTTGACCCGCAGATCTCCGAATGGGGAAACCCACTCCGTTGTCGACGGAGTAAGCGCTGCCGCTTGGCGGCGCTGGAAGACCCGGTGAACTGAAACATCTTAGTAGCCGGAGGAAAAGAAAACAACAGTCATTCCCTTAGTAGTGGCGAGCGAACGGGGAGGAGCCTAAACCTGCCGAACTGCAGTTTTGATCCAGCTTGCTGGGGAGAAACTAGAAGGTTCTAGAACTATATGTTCCGCAGGTGTTGCAAGACAGCGCGTCTGTTCTCTAGATTGAACAGAGCAGAGTCATAAAAAATAATCTTTAGCAGAAGCGAGTTGGAAAACTCAGCCAGAGCGGGTGATAGCCCCGTACGCGAAAAGGATTGTTTCTCTGCCGTGCTTGTTCTTAAGTAGTGCGGGACTCGTGAAATCCCGTATGAATCCGGGTCGACTATGACCCAAGGCTAAATATTTCTTATGATCGATAGTGAACCAGTACCGTGAGGGAAAGGTGAAAAGCATCCCGAGAGGGAGGTGAAATAGTACCTGAAACCATATACTTACAAAGAGTCGGAGCCGCGTTTACGCGGTGACGGCGTGCCTATTGAAGAATGAGCCAACGAGTTTGTTCTATGTGGCTTACATAATCTCCTCCGGAGAGTATGTGTAGTGAAAGCGAGGGTTAATAGCCCGCATTGCATTTCACTTTTGCGCATTAAGCGATTAGTGCGTTAAAAGTGAAATGCACGTCGCATGGACAAGACCCGAAGCCGGGTGATCTAACCATGTCCAGGTTGAACTCTGTCGAAAGATAGAGGAAGGACCGAACCCACTAGCCGTGCAACACTAGGGGATGAGATGTGGTTAGCGCAGAAATTGTAATCGAACTCGGCAATAGCTGGTTCTCCTCGAAATAGTTTTTGGACTAGCCTCGAGCGCTGACTGCGGGGGGTAGAGCACTGGATGAGGGCGGGTCGCAAGATACCGTCTTCAATCAAACTCCGAATACCCGTAGGTGCAGCTCGGGAGTCAGACCATGGGCGCTAAGGTTCATAGGTCAAAAGGGAAACAGCCCAGATCATAATCTAAGGTCCCTAAATATATGCTAAGTGTAAAAGGTGGTGTTGTGACC
>CAZIHD010000011.1:0-18335 GCA_964539015.1 uncultured Gammaproteobacteria bacterium | reverse complement strand
CCGGCGAGGATCAATTTTGGAACGAAGGAATTGTCGGCTTAGTCGCCGGTAAAATTTGCGAGCGCCATCATCGCCCCTCTTTAGTCATTGCCCGGATAGTAGAAGAAGCCGGCGCGGATTTAGAAAAAGGGCAGATGCTGCCGACCAAAGTCAGCTTTAAAGGTTCGGGACGTTCTATAGAAGGTTTTAATTTGATTGCCGCCGTGTCCGCCTGCGCGGAGTTGCTGGATAAATACGGCGGCCATCCGATGGCCTGCGGTTTTTCTATCGAGGGTGAAGAAAATTTGCGCGAGTTTAAACAGAAGCTGTCGGCTTTAGCCGCCGAGCGCTTGACTCCGGAGATATTGGCGCCGAAATTGATTATTGATGCGGTCTTAGAATTTGGCCGGATTAATCTCGGCTTAGTGGAAGAAATTAATGCCCTGGCTCCTTTCGGCCAAAATAATCCTCAGCCGCATTTTGCCAGTTTCAATTTGCGCATTGATGATTTAATCTTGATGGGCAGCGAACGCCAGCATATAAAATTACGCCTGTCGGCCGCTCAGGAAAAATTATCCCCTTCTTTTTGGGCTATCGCTTTTTCTTCGGCCGCCGCTTATCAAGAATTAAAAATCGGCGATGTTATCAATCTGGCTTATTATTTAGACATCAATGAATTCAACGGCCGCCGCGAAGTTCAATTAAAAATAATCGATTGGCAATTAAACAAGTAAAAATTTTATGAAGAAACTTATTATTCATTCCGATGGCGGGGCGCGCGGCAATCCCGGCCCGGCCGGCATCGGCGTCATCATTAATGACGAGTCGGGCGGCGTGGTGGCGGAAATTTCTAAATTTTTAGGCGTCGCTACAAATAATCAGGCAGAGTACCGCGCCTTGATTGCCGGCCTGGAAAAGGCCGTTGATTTGAAGGCGGACGCCGTGGCTTGTTTTTTAGACAGCGAATTGGTCGTTAAACAGATTAATCGGGAGTATAAAGTAAAGAATAAAGAGCTGGCGCCGTTATTTTTAGCCGTTTGCAATCTTTTGACTAAGTTTAAAAATTATAATTTTTGTCATATCCCCCGCGAACAGAATAGTACCGCCGATCGATTGGCCAATGAGGCGATGGATAAGGGACTTTAAACTGAAGACAGACAAAAAAACCATCTTTTGATAAGATGGTTTTTTAAAAATATTTTTTATATTTATCGGCCGCTGGGAGACCAATGCCAAGGTTCGTTGGAGAGGTTGGCATATAATCCCTGAGCATTCATACAAGCCGTTAGACCGGAAGAAACATTATTGGGAAAAGTCATTTTTGCGCCATCAAGTCTTTTTAAATCCATGGCTTTACCGGAGCCGTGATTTGAACAGCAGGGTCGAGAAACTCTTTTAGTATCATGATTATATTTTTCCCAAAGAGATAATTGTTCTGAGGCAGAACGCCAGCTTTCGTTGACGGAAAATAGTTGTTTGCCATTATTTTTTTTCTTAACGCAATCTAAGGCTTTTGTGTATTTTTCTACCGTCGCACTGGCTGATTTCACATTCGTTCCCGGCACTTCTACTAATCCGGTCGGTGCCAACGTTCCATACATTTTGCAAAAAGTATAATCACCTTTGCGTGAATAATCGCAACCTTTTTGATAAGGATTTTCACCCGTGTCAATTGTTGTTACTTCCGTATCTATATATTCAATTTTTTCAATGCGATTAAGGGTGATTGGTTTAAGATTAATTAAATTTGGATTGATTTGATCAAGGATTAAATAACTGCTCGTCAAAATAATCATGCCGGTAAGGCTGCCGATAATCAAGTCTTTGGCTTGAGTGATTTTTGAAGCATCGCCGGCGGAAACCAGCCATAAGACGCCGCCGCCCATCAAGACAACGGCCGCTAAAATGCCGCCGATGCCGAGACCGTAGTCATAAATTCCCTTTATATATTGAGCTATCCAAGGTATTTCGCATTCTCCGGAATTACCAGCGCCGGTACATTTAGCTTGGGTGAGTTTGACGGTATTAATAGGAATTTGGAGAACGGGAATAATAAAGTCAGTTGTTTTGTCAGCTTGGGAATCTTCAGCTTGAGCCACTGGAATTAGTCCGCAAGCAGAAGCTATTATTATCAGAATTAAATAACCTAAGCTCCGTCTAATCTTTAAACGCATAGAACTTGAGATTTTTATTGGCTATTTGTTGAATTGCTTTAATCGTTTCCGGAGTGAGGTGGCGGAAGCGCCCCTGTATTTTTAAATATTCTTCAACTGGCTGTGCTTGAAAATTTTGATTGATACTGGAAGCGCTCAGCCGGCCGTCTATATATTCCAACAGCGGATAGAGACCGGTTTGAACGGCTAAACGTGCCGCTTTGGCCGCTTCATCGGTTTTAATTTTCCAACCGGGAACGCAGGGGGCGAGAATTTGGAGATAAGAAGGCCCGGCGGCCGCTAACGCTTTTTTGACTTTATCCGCAATATCATCCGGAAAAGCGGCCGTGCTCTGCGCGACATAAGCCAGACCGTGGGCTAAAGCGATTCCAAGCATGTTTTTCTTTTTTTGCTTTGAGCCGAAGCTGTTTTTGCCCGCCGGCGTCGTTACCGTGTTGGCGCCTAACGGCGTGGCACCGGAAGCCTGGATACCGGTGTTAGAATAAGCCTCGGTGTCGTAGCAAATATATAAAGCCTCGTCGCCTCTTTCCCAGAGGCCGCTGATCAAGCCAAAGCCGATATCGTAAGTACTGCCGTCGCCGGCCTGAATGACGATTTTAGTTTTCTTTTTTTTCTGATTTAAGGAAGCGCGGACGCCGCTAGCCAGGGCGGCGGCGTTTTCAAATAAAGAGTGCATCCAAGGCAGACCCCAGGCGCTTTGCGGATAAGCGGTGGTGGTTACTTCCAGACAGCCGGTGGCATTTATTAAAATCGTATCCGGATCCAAAGCACGCATTACCGATTGGACGGCGCTTAATTGGCCGCAACCGGCGCAAGCATTATGGCCGGAAGTGAGGAATGATTTTATTTTGATATTTTTCATAATTAATCTTTTAATTTTTACCAGTTAATACAGCCATTTATCGCCGCACATAGTCCCGTCTCCTCCCCAATTTAAGATATTTTTTTTACATTCGTCTATACAAAATTCTGATTCACAGTCGCAAACATGGATGTCACCGTAGGAACCGCTACAATCTTGATGGGCGTTAAATCCAAAATCACCGCAAGTATAGCCCAAATTATTTTTATATAAAGGTGTTTTGTCTAAATTCTGAGAGGGACATTGTTCATCGCTGGTGCATTTAGCGCCGTAAGCAGAACATTTGAGACATTTATTGTTTTGACAATAGCCATTTTTGACGTCAGTGGTTATACAAGGATTGCCATCTTCCTTGCCTTCGCAGCCGGTCTTGGAGGCGACGCAGCTGCCTTGTTTGCATTTTCCGTTGGCAGTCGGACCGCAAGTATATTCAGGGTTGTTAGAGGCATTCAGATTTTGGTCCGGGCAGGCGGCATCGCTTTCACAGGTACTATAGGAACCGTTGTAAGTAGTAAATTGTAAAGAAGTAGTATCGCCTTCATAAGTTGCACAGGGATGGCAAAAACCTTGAGCGGTAATATATCCCGGTCGATCTTTATCGGTCGTGCAAACATCGCCAAAGACCAGCGGGTGGCAAAGGCCGTCGGCATCGACTTTGCCATTAGCGCCCCCGGTGCCGGTGGTTACACAGGGGGATCCGACAAATACCGTTTGTTCAATATTGGTGATTGTTTTTGGAGTAAAAGTTAAAAGATTGGGATTAATTGTTTTTAACAGTATCCAAGAACCGAATAGTAATAAGAGACCGGTAAGACTGCCGGAAATTAATCCTTTTGCCTGCGTAATTTTTTCACTACTGCCCGCTGACGTCAGCCAGACGACGCCCGCAGCCATCAAAACTATCGCCGCCAAAAGACCGCCGATGCCCAGGCCATAGTTGTAAAAGCCTTTGATCATTTTGGCAATGTAGCCGGTATTATTTTTTGTAAGCTTAATTGTGTCGCCGCCGTTCACCAAACCGGGTAAACCGATTTGAGCGGTAAAAGTAAGAGGATCGCTTATATCAGGAAGTGCTGCCTTAACAGACAAAGCGGTACCGAGACAAATAATTAAAACCGCTGCTCCTAATATTATAATTTTTATTTTTTTAATTGACGATTGCATATGAATTAATAAAATGTTCGGGCACAGCAATAACCCTTATTACAATCTCGGCCGCCGCTAACATGTTTATAGCCATGTTCGGGGCATCTATTTGCTAAAGTGCCCTTCATACAAATTCCGGTTGTATTGTTATCGCCGCCGCATATCTGTCCGATTTCTCCTAATTTTGGCAAACAGAGCTCGCCATAGCAATAACCGCAGGTGCCATTACTGGAACAGGTGGAATTAATAAATACGCCGGCGATTGTGCCGTCGCTCCGATCAAAGCACTTTGTCCCGTCAGCCAGACCTGCGCAATCCTTTACTTGGCTGGCTTCACATCTTTTGTTATTCCATGAATAAATAATATCTGATCCCGGTACGGCTGATTCAAAATCAGCCCCTTCACAATTTTTTTCAGAAGAAGGGAAGCTTATTTCCCTTGAACTGGTAATAATGTGCCCTCCCATAACATTTATTACCGCCGAACAACAGCCCATGGTTTCGCAAGTATGTGGTGATGCCGTATTGGCATCAGGAGCATAATTATATCCGTACCAGGTGCCAGTACATTTTTTTTGACTATCGACTAAAGAAGCGACATTGGTTTTTTGTCCTAATATTGTTTCTTGAGCAAGACAACAACCCTTGGCCACATCAGTTGCGGCAATATTTTTAATTGTTTTGATTTTAAAATTGACCAGATATGGGTTGATAATATTTAATAGCATCCAAGAGCCGATCAACAATAACATGCCGATGAGGCTGCCGGAGATTAATCCTTTTGCCTGCGTAATTTTTTCGCTGCTGCCGCCGGAAGTCAGCCAGATAACACCTGCCGCCATCATGACGACCGCAGCTAAGATGATGCCGATACCCAGGCCATAATCATAAAAACCTTTAACCATTTGCGCGATATAACTAGTGCTGTTCTGAGTAAGAGCAAGTTTGCTGCCCTTATTGACTAATCCCGGAATACCGACTTGAGGTTGAAAGACGATCGGGTCATTAATGCCGGTAGCTTTTTGAAGAGCCGAAGTAAGGCCGGCCGAAACCATCACCGGCATCGCCAGGAAGCTCGCGCCGACGAAAAAAATTGATATAATAATTATTTTGGCACATCTTTTATTTTTAGATTTTTTGTCCATATTTTTACCAAAATCTAAGCCCTTTTTTCTTGGCCGATTTGATAATATCTTTAATTGTTTTTAAACTGATGTCGCGTCCGCCCAGGCCGACCAGATGATTGCTGGCCAAGCCTTTAAATCCGGGCATGGCCGCCAATAAATCGCTATACAAAGGTCCTTGGGCGCCGCTGGACATCGCTTTTTCAATGACGGCTAAGTAGCGGCAATTAGCCAAGAAAGGGCGAAGGCTGTCTATGGGGAAGGGGCGATAGCTTCTGATTTTTAGCAAGCCGACATTTTTTTCTGTTTTTAAAGTTTCTTTAATCGTCCCGGCCATTGAACCCATGGCGACTAAGATAGTTTCCGGTTTGGCCGGCCCGCAATATTCTATCAAGCCGTTGTCAAAACGCGGCTTGATTGCCAAGGGGGTATTTAATATTTTTTTCCAATCCGCATAAGCGCGGCTGATAGCGGCGGCGGATTTTTTTATATCAATATCCAGGCGTTCTTTTTCCCGCCAATAATATTCCGGTCCGAAGAATCCGCCGATAGTTACCGGCCGGCGCGGATCAAGATAAGTGCCGAGGACAGGACGATAAGCCGGCAGATATTTTTTTATCTGCTGTCGGGAAGGGATAATGACATTTTCGTAAGAATGAGTGAGAATAAATCCGTCGACATTGACGGCTACCGGCAGGTTAAGGCTTTCCGCCAATTTATAAGCGATTACATGCCAGTCAACGGCTTCTTGATGATTTTCCGCAAACAGCATCAGCCAGCCGGCATCGCGCATCGCCATCGCGTCGCTATGATCGTTCCAAATATTAATCGGAGCGCCGACAGCCCGGTTGGCGACCGTCATCACGATCGGCAAGCGTAAGCCGGAAGCGTTATATAAAACCTCCATCATTAATAATAATCCCTGGGAGCTGGTGGCGCTATAAACGCGGCTGCCGGCGGCGCTGGCGCCGACGACGATAGAAGCGGCCGCAAATTCACTTTCCGCCAGCAAATATTCATAATTTACCCGGCCTTCGGCTTTCAAGGCGGCTAAATCTTCGACGATATGGGTTTGAGGAGTGATCGGATAAGCAGAAATGACCTCCGGCTGGATATTGGCAATCGTTAAAGAGATAGCGCGCGATCCTTCTAAAAATTGATTGTTTGACTTTGCTTTCATAATTAATCTTTGTTTAAATAGGTTTTTTCACTTTCACCGACAGCAGAGCGGTAATCTTAATAATCCTTAATCATTTTTATCGCTTTGACCGGGCATTCGGCCGCGCACAAGCCGCAGCCTTTGCAATAATTATAATCCGGCTGCGCTTTTATTTTTTTATCTTTATTCAGTTTCATGGCAATACAGCCTTCCGGGCATAATTTTGCGCACCGCGAACAGCCGATGCAGATATTCTGATCAACTATCGGTTGATAAGTGCGCCAAGAGCCGGTTTTATTTTTTAAAGCCGAACCGGCCGCAATCAAGGGGCAGGGAGAATTGGTAATTTTATGAGGCATAATTATAAGCCGCGGTGATAGCGGCGTGATTTTTTTGGATGATGTCTTGGCTTTTGCCGTCGAATTTTTGCGCGATGGCGGCCAGAAGCGACGGCATCGTCACTAGGCCGGTAGCGCGGGCAAAAGCGCCGAGAATTACGGTATTAACGATATTTTTACCCAATAGACGCAAAGCGATCTCTGTGGCCGCACTGGCAGTGATATTTTCCGGTTTAATCTTATTGCCGATCAAAGCGCTGATGGCCGCTGCGTTTTTATCGCTATTGATGATTAATTTGGTGCGAGCGGAAATTCCGGCCAGAACATCTTTGTTTTCCAAGAGGCTGGCATCCTGAATAATTAAAATATCCGGTTGTGATATTTGTTCGCGTGTGATAATCGGGGTGTCGGCGATGCGGGCAAAAGCTTGGATCGGAGCACCGCTGCGTTCGACGCCGAAAGAAGGGAAAGCTTGAGCGTAATGGCCGTCATTAAAAGCGGCCAGAGCGGTCAATTCGGCGGCCGTTACTACACCTTGGCCGCCGCGTCCGTGAAAACGAATCTGAATCATATATATGTAAGCGATCTCAGGCAGTTATTGCGCTAAGAGGCCATCGATGAGTTTAATAAAATTTTCTTCCGGATAGAAGCCGGTAATTTTATAGCGGTTGATGAACCAAGTCGGGGTGCCGGATAAGCCTAACAATTCCGCATCGGAAAAATCATCATTTAATCGATAGAGATAGGTCTTATTATCCAGACAGGCAGCAAATTTTTCTTTATCTAATTTTAAGCTCGCTGCCAGGCTTTTTAACTGAGTATTCAAATCCGTATCCTTTAGAGCGCTTAAATTATCCTGATTATCAAAAAGAAGCTTGTCCATGCCCATGAATTTTCCCTGAGCCCGAGCGCAATTACCGGCTAAAGCCAAAGTGACCGAATTGGTATGCAGGGGATAATCCCGAAAGGTAATTCGAATCTTATCACCATATTTTTTTATCAGATCGCTGGCGACCGGCGCCGCTTGTTTGCAATAAGGGCAGGCGTAATCCGAAAAAATAACAATTTTAACTTTGGCGTCTTCCGGGCCGACGCTATAATTTTCTTGACGGCCGTCAATGGCGGCGGTAATTTTTTTTATTTCCGCGGCTTGGCTGGCGGCGTCATTGCCGGCTCGGATATTTTTCGCCTCTTTGGCAATATAAATGGCGCCGGCGATAATCAGGCTAAGAATCAGGAGGGCCAGAATGATGGCGATTATTCCCCACCATTTTTTATACCAAGGCCGTAATTTATTCTTGTGCCGCTCTTTCATTTCTAAATATTTGACGCGCTCCTCAAGGCTCATATGATTGAAAAAAGCTTAATTTTTCTTTATAATTATAAGGTCTTTGTTTATTTTTTTATCATCCGGTTAAGTTAACTTTATTATATCACAAGAGTTTTCTTGTGGCTATTTGTTGATGTTTTATCGGCCGGCTTACTTTATGAAAATTATCTCCTGGAATCTTAACGGCGTCCGTGCCGCCCTGGCTAAGGGTCTGCCGGCTTTTTTGGATCAAGAAAAACCGGATATCGCTTGTTTCCAGGAAATAAAAATTTCAGCCGCGGCTCAGGAAAAAGAAAAATTAAATTTTCCCGGCTATCAATCTTTTTGGCATAGTGCTCGGCGGCCAGGTTATAGCGGCACCTTAACCTTAATCAAAGAAACTTTAACCGGCTTTAAGGTTAAAAATGGCTTGGGGCGGGCGGAATATGACGATGAGGGGCGCGGACAAATAATTGAAGGGCCTAATTTTTATTTATTTAATCTTTATTTTCCCAACGCCAATCATGAACTCGGGCGACTGCCGTATAAATTAGCCTTTAATGAATATTTGTTAACGGTTATTAAAAAATTAGAAAAGAAAAAACCGGTTATTATCACCGGCGATTTTAATGTCGCTCACCAAGAAATTGACCTGGCTCGGCCTCGGGAAAATGTCGGCAATGCCGGTTTTACGGAAGAAGAAAGAGCCTGGTTCACTAAATTATTAGCCATTGGGTATCTTGACAGTTTTCGTCTTTTTTATCCGCAAACTAAACAATATTCTTGGTGGAGTTTTCGAGCGGGCGCGCGGCGGCGTAATGTTGGCTGGCGGATTGACTATTTTGTAATTTCCGCTAAACTTAGAAAAAAGATAAAAAAAGCTTTTATTTTCGATCAAGTGCTTGGTTCCGACCACGCCCCGATTGAGATTGAAATATAAAATATGTACGATCATCGCGCAATTGAAAAAAAATGGCAGCAAAAATGGCAGACCGGCAATCTTTACCAGACTAGCGACAGCCAGGATAAACCGAAATATTATATTTTAGACATGTTCCCTTATCCGTCCGGAGAAGGCCTTCATGTTGGCCACCCTAAGGGCTATATTGCGACTGATATTTTTGCGCGCATGCGCCTGATGCAGGGTTATAATGTCCTCCACCCCATGGGTTGGGATGCTTTCGGTTTGCCGGCGGAAAATTATGCTTTGAAAAATAAGATTCATCCCCGAATAGCCACAGAAAAAAATATTGCCAATTTTAAACGCCAGCTCGGTCTGCTCGGTCTCGCCTATGATTGGCGCCGGGAAATCAATACGACTGACCCGGAATATTATCGTTGGACGCAATGGATTTTTTTGCAGATGTGGCGCCGCGGTTTAGCTTATGAATCTTTTGCCCCGATTAACTGGTGTCCGTCTTGTAAGACCGGTTTGGCCAATGAGGATTTGGAAGACGGCCGCTGCGAGCGTTGCGGCAGCTTAGTGGAGCAAAAGCCGATGCGCCAATGGGTCTTGAAAATTACCGCTTATGCCGACCGCTTGCTTGATGATTTAGATAAATTGCCTGATTGGGAAGAGACGATTAAAGAAATGCAGCGGAATTGGATTGGCCGGAGCGAAGGCGCCGAAGTTGATTTCTTAATTAAAGGTTCGGCAGATAAAATTACCGTTTTTACCACTCGGGTCGATACGATTTTTGGTTGTACTTATGTAGTTTTGGCGCCGGAAAATTCTTTAGTTTTAAATTGGCGGGATAAAATCAGCAACTGGCCGGAAGTGGCGGCGTATTTGGAGAAGATAAAGAATAAGACGGATTTGCAGCGCACCGATTTAAATAAAGACAAAACCGGTATTGTTTTGGCTGGAATTAAAGCCATCAATCCTTTTAATCAGGAAGAAGTGCCGGTTTATATCGCTGATTATGTTCTTAATTCTTATGGTACCGGCGCGGTCATGGCGGTGCCGGCGCATGATGAACGTGACTGGGAATTTGCCCAAAAATATAATCTGCCGCGCCGGCGTGTAATTTTATCGGCAACCGGAATGATCGGGGCTGAAGAAGTTTACACCGCCGACGGGAACGTTGATAATTCCGGTGAGTTTTCCGGTTTAGTTTCCGCGGAAGCGCGGGTAAAAATGTCTTCCTGGTTGGAAGATAATAAGTGCGGCCGGAAAAAAATAAATTATAAAATCAAAGACTGGGTTTATTCCCGCCAGCGCTATTGGGGGGAGCCGATTCCTTTAATTCACTGCGAGCATTGCGGCGTGGTGCCGGTGCCGGAAGAACAGTTGCCGGTCACTTTGCCGGCTGTGGAAAGTTATGAGCCGACGGGAACCGGCGAATCGCCGTTGGCGGCGATTGCGGATTGGGTTAATGTGAAGTGTCCGCACTGCGGCGGCTCGGCCAAAAGGGAAACGAATACGATGCCGCAATGGGGCGGTTCTTGTTGGTATTATTTGCGCTACCTTGATCCGCATAATGACCGGGAATTAGTCGCTAAAGACAAAGATAAATATTGGTCGCCGGTCGATTTTTATGTCGGCGGCGCTGAACATGCCACGCGTCATCTTATTTACGCTCGTTTCTGGCATAAATTTCTTTTTGATATTGGCGTCGTTAATTATGAAGAACCGTTTAAAAAATTTAACCATGTCGGCTTAATCATGGGCGAGGACGGCCGCAAGATGAGCAAGCGCTGGGGCAACGTCATTAATCCCGATGAAATGGCGGATCGTTTCGGCGCGGACGCTCTGCGCGTTTATGAAATGTTTATCGGACCTTTTGATCAGGCAGCGGCCTGGAATACGAACGGTCTGTCCGGAGTGCGGAAATTTTTAGAAAAAGTCGAGCGTTTAGTCGTTAATAATCCCGAAAAGACAGTTTTAATCGATCGAAAATTAATCGGTTTGCTCCATAAGACTATTAAAAAAGTCAGTGAAGATCTGGAAAATTTTCATTTTAATACCGCCGTTTCCGCTTTGATGATTTTGGTTAACAGTTTGACGGATTATTTAGAAAAGAATAAAGCTTGGCCTTGTGAACCAAAGTCTTTCGGCGCTATTTTACAGATTCTCTCTCCTTTCGCTCCGCATTTGGGCGAGGAATTATGGGAGCGTTTAGGTTTTTCGGATAGTATTTTTCAATCTTCCTGGCCGGCTTATGATCAGAAATTAATTCAGGATGACGTGATTGTTTATATTGTTCAAATTAACGGCAAGCTCCGATCGCAATTGCCGATTGCCGCCGGAGCGTCGGAGCCGGAAGTTATCGCTCTCGCTAAAGCCGACCCGATTGTCGATAAATGGTTGGCGGGTAAAGAGATAAAGAAGACAATTTTTGTTCCGGAAAAACTGATTAATTTCGTTGTTTAATTATATGGAAAATATCGCCGCCCGCACCAAAGAATTATGCCGTTTGTATGAAATCAAGCCCGCTCGCAGCAAGGGACAGAATTTTTTAATTAATGACGGCATTTATCAAGCGATTATCGCCGCCGCCGCTATCGATCCCGGCGATACTGTTGTTGAAGTCGGTCCCGGTTTGGGTTTTTTGACCGCCGAGCTAGCGCGGCGGGCGAAAAGAGTGATTGCCGTTGAATTGGATGATAAACTGGCCGGTATCCTTAACATCGCCATTACTTCCCAAGAAGTTGCCAATGTAGAAATTATCAATCAGGATATACTTCGTTTCAATCCGGATAAATATCTTGGTTCCGGCGAAGATTATCGCGTGGTTGCCAATCTGCCCTATAATATCACTTCTATTTTTTTACGTACTTTTTTATCTTCACCGCGGCCGCCGCGCTCTTTGGTTTTGATGCTGCAGAAAGAAGTGGCGGAAAGAATTATCACTACAGCGCCGGATATGTCTTTACTGTCTTTGTCTGTCCAGTATTATGGCACGCCGGTGATTATCCGCACCGTTCCCGCTTCTGATTTTTGGCCGGCGCCGGCAGTCGATAGCGCTATTTTGCGTTTTTTTTATGAGCGGCCGCAGCCGACGCCCGCTTCTTTGGCGGCCGATAAGCAATTTTTTCATGTTGCCCGCATTGCTTTTAGCGCTAAGCGCAAAATGTTGAAAAATAATTTGTTAGCCGGTCTGAAAATAAAGCCGGCTGATCTGGAAACCGCGATGCTGGCGGCCGGAGTTGACCTACAAGCGCGAGCCGAAAGCCTGAGCTTGGAACAGTGGCAACTTTTGGTTGCGGCTGTCCGTCGTTTTGTGTTATAATTGGAGTAATCTTGCTTTCCGTAAGATTTAAAAAAATTGGCCGGACTGCTTATGCCTAACAATTTTGAAGGATTACCCGAGAATGAGAAAAAACCCTCATTTTTAAAAAGTTTGCCCAAACCGCAGCGAGCCGCTTTTTTGTTTTTATCGGTCCTCAGTTTGGGTGTTATTGTTTTAGGGGTTTGGCAATTAAATTTCCGCCTCACCAAGCCTTTTAGTGTTGGTGATAGCAATAAAACGGCGAGTACGACCGATTTGAATAATTTAAAAATAGCTTTAGAAAATATCGATTCCGATGGCGACGGTTTGACCGATGCCGATGAAATTAATCTTTATAACACCTCTCCTTATCTGGAAGATAGTGATAGCGATGGTATTTCCGATGATCAGGAAATAAAGCAGGGAACCGATCCGAATTGCGCTACCGGCCAAGATTGTAATAATTCCGAAACCGCTTTAACCGCGACCGGCACCGCTTCCACTGCCATTGTTATCGCCAGTTCCAGTCCGACGGCCGCCGCTTCCTCGTCTACGGAGGACGTTAGCGATGAAACCGCTTTGCAAGAAATGATGGCCGGCCAAGCCGATGCCGCCAAACTGCGCGCTTTACTCTCTGAAAGCGGCGTTGACGCTAAGATACTCGGACAGTTAAGCGACGAAGAACTTCTTAAAACTTATCAGGAAATGTTGGTTGGTCAAAACACAACAGTTGATACTCAATAAATTTATTATTTGTAGATAATTTCTACAAAATTTATGAATAAGCGCTTCAACTTCATAATCAATAGACGCCGTTTTTTGGGTATTGCTCTTTTGGCAGTAATTGCTCTTCCTTTGTTGTTTTTAGCTCCTAAGCCGGCTAAGGCTATGGTCACGCAAGAAACTTTTTCTCTTCCTTCAACGATTAAGACTCTTTTGGAAAAGGCTTGGAATGGCATTGAAAAAGCTTATAAAAAAGGCGGTGCCGCCGCTTTTCAGAAAGCCGTGCGCACGGCTTTGAATAAAATCGCTTACGATACCTCGACTTGGCTGGGTTCGGGCAACGAAGGACAGAAACCGATGTTTGTTACTAAGGGTTGGGGTGATTATTTGACTCAAATTGGCGATGAAGCGGCTGGTTCATTTATTGAAGATACTGTTAATAATTGGAGCAACGCCGATTGGAGCACTGAAGGGAGCGGTACAAAAAAGAACGAAGAATGTAATACAAAATATCAAGAATGTATTTTAAAACCGGGAGCTTCTTGCGAGGCTTCCTGTGAATTAGCATGCGGTGAAGATGAAAGCTGCTCTAGCGGGTGCGCCGGCAAATGTCAGAAAGAATTGTCGGCGACTTGTGAAAAACAATTGCTTGCTTGTGGCGGCACGACCACCGATAGCGCCGGTGTTACTGCTCAAAAGACACAAACAGCCGGTGTCGCTGTCTGCCAGCCTTCATCTATCGCCGCTAAATTAACTATTGCCATGGGCCTGGTTGATTATAATCGGCCGGCGGCTCCAGATTGTACCGCTTCGGAAATGATTAAAAATTGGGATGATTATACGGAGCGGATGACTGCGTTTAGAAAATCAGATTTTTTACATACTTTTAAAGGCCTATTCAATCCGGCGGCCAATGATCTCGGCATTTATATGTCTTTGCATACGGATTTGACTGCCGATCAAGATAAAAAGGTTGAAAGTAGCAAGACAAAATTAATCGGCAGCGGCGGCTGGCTTGATTTACAGGATATCGCCGGCAATACGGTGGGTATGCCTGATGATGCTAAGATTAAAGCCGAGATGAATAAACAAGGTTATGTCAGCAATATGGCCACTTTTTCCGGTGATGCTTTAATCGATGCCGCTAATGTCTTTTTAAACCAGCTGGCTTCCACGGCCTTGAATAAGTACATGAGTAAGCTCGGGCAGACGGCGTCAAGCAATAATAACAGCGCCTTGACTGATGCCAGTGCCGATCCTAATGTCCGTTATGGCGAGACCGCCGTTCAAGAAAGTGCCGCCAAACTCTTGGAACCGGATTTTACCACCCAGGCCGATTATGATATTTTATCTTCTTTGGCAGCTTGCCAAGATCGAAATAATCCCGGACCGACCGAATGTGTGATTGATGACAAAATGACGCAAGCTGTAACCGACAAAAAGACAGTAGCCGAAGCGGTTAAAGAAGGCTCCTTGCATAAAGATTGGCTCTTTACTACTGATTATCGCGATGGTGTTTATAGCTTGCGCAACATTCAGATATTGCGCAAATATCGGATCGTGCCCGTGGGCTGGGAAGTTGCGGCCGCTTCCGGCAAGCAGGCGACTTTAGGCGATCTGATGTCTTGTTTCGCCGCCAACGATGAATATTCTGAATATACTTCTAATTTTAATACGCAAAATCAGAGCTGGTGCCGCGGTTTGGTCGATCCGAATTGGGTTTTGAAAGCACCTTTGAATTATTGCGCTAAAAAAGGTTATGGCTCGCAAATTTTAAATTCGGTTTTAATGTCAGTCGATCAAGCTGACGGCAGTGCTATCGACGCTTTTCAGGTTACTCGCGCTGAAGATTATTGCGGCGACGAAAAAACTTGTATCAAGGAAAAAGCGGACGGCAGCTGTGAAGCTTACGGTTATTGTCAATCAGAACGCCGGACCTGGAAATTTAATTCTAAATCCTGCCAGCCGATCGATAATACTTGCAGTGCTTTTACCAATGCGGCTACCGGTAAAAAAAGCGCTTATTTGGAAAATACTTTAGATTATGGCAATTGTAACGCTGATTCGGCCGGCTGTAAGCGCTATTCTTTAACCGGCGCTTATGCCTCTTCGACCGGCGTTGTCAGTTGGTCTGGCAACACGGCGGATACAGCTTATTTCAGCAGTAAATTAAGCGGCTGTTCTTCGGCGGACGAAGGCTGTAAAGAGATGCTCCGAGTCAAACCGGGCTGGGGATCGAATTTAGTCATGGGTGCCGATTTTGCCGATGATAAGATCGGCGACGTTTTAGCGATTAACAATAAGATTAATAATTATTGGTCGGTTTGGTCGGATGGCACGAAGACGGCGGAAATAATTGACACCACCACTCTGGGCGATACTTCCGCCGGCAAGGCGATTCGATTGACGGCCAGCAAATCAACCGGCACGTCTACGGTCAGTTTATTTTCGGATAACGCCAATTCTTTATTGCCGGCTAATTTGAATGTCGCTTCCGGGGAAACTTATACTTTAAGCGCGGATATTTATTTGCTGGCCGGAGAAAAAGTACATTTGGTTCTAGGCGGCGATTATAGCACTTATACCGAATACAATCAGGCTGACGGCATCGGCGTTTGGCACCATATCAGCGTTACGCGGAATTTGGCCGACAAGCCTTTATCTGAATTATCTTTTCAAGCCGTCGGTTATGGTACGCCGAAAATAGATTTTGTGATCCGCAACCTCAAGCTGGAAATGACCCCTTGGGATTCCGGCTACTCCGCTTACGGCGCTTATAAGGTTTATCAAAAATTGATTCCGAATTATCTCGCCGTTGCCTGCTATATTAATCCGAGCGGCAATAATCCTGATTATCGCCTGCGGGCGGATGCGCCGGCGGCCTGTAATAATTTTGCCCGCCAGTGCAACCGCGATGAGGCCGGCTGCGAACTTTATACTGAAGCCAGCACCGGTTTTGCGGCGGCGGCGCAGGCAGTTTCTTCCGATTATTGTGATTCTTCCTGTGATGGCTATGATCTTTATGTCGCCCGCGCCAGTTATTTCTATTCTCCGGCCGCGGAAAAACTTATTCCTAAAAAAAGTAAGATTTGCAGCGCGGAAGCAGCCGGTTGCAGTGAATTTACGAATTTAGACACGGTCGCCGCCGGGGGCGAAGGCAAGGAATATTATACGCAGATGAAGCAGTGTATTAAACCGGGAGCCAGCTGTGCCGATTTTTATACTTGGGCAGGAACCGAAGAGAGCGGCTATCAGTTAAAATCTTTGGTTTTGAAAAAAGATAATAATGGCAATCCAGCCGTCACCACTGATGATTCCGCTGCTTGCACCAAGGATATTTACAATTTGCCGCCGAGCGATCCGGGCTTTAATCCCGATTGCCAGCAATTTTATAATAAGGCCGGACAAATTTCTTATCATTTAGCCGCCTCCACGATTACCTGTTCCGACAATTGCCACACTTATCGTTTATCGGAAAAAAATCCGGATACAACCGTAATTCAAGCCGATTGTAATCATAACGTTCAACCCGATCGTTTTTGGGACGCTAACGCTTCCGTCTGCTATGTCTGTAAAAACGGCGGTGTCTGGGATAATAAAATTCAAGCCTGTTTATATCAAGCGATTCCGAACGAAGGCCAGACTTGTACGGCGAGCCAGAACGGTTGTCGGGAATATAATGGCAGCCTCGGCAATAATACCCAGCTCGTCGGCGCTTATAGCTTTACTAACGGTACGGACGGTTGGGAAGGACAGTGCGGCGATGATGCCGTCAGTTCTTCGGCCGCCAATACCAATAATGGTCGTTCTTTATTATATGATGATAATGCCGCCGGCACGACTCAATGCGATCATGATCAAAATAACTGGGCCGGTCCCGCTTCTTTTATCCGGAAAATTTTAGGTACCGATATCGTCCAGGGGCAGTCTTACAGCGTTAAATTTACCGCCAGCGCCGCGGCCGCCACTCATCTCAGTTTTGCTTTCTTGAATAGCCAGGGTGAAACCGCTTATTTCAGCGCTACCGCCGCCAATCAGACCGGCAGTTTGACCATACCCGGTAATAGTGAATGGCATACTTACGAGCTTAATCTGCCGAGTTTGGATCAGGCGGTTGATAGCCAGGAGTCGCTGGTGGTCATCGCCGATCACGATTTTTATCTTGATAATTTAATTTTGACGGCGATCAGCGATCGCTATTACCTGGTTAAAAATACCAGCCAAGTTCCGGATGTTTGCTATTACGATATGCTGGATAATTATCAGGGAGCTGATTATAATCTCGGCTGTTCTTTATATCATGATCGGGCGGGCAGCAATCATTATTTGCGCCAATTCAGCCGGCTCTGCCAGGATTCGGCCGTCGGCTGCGAATTGATGGTCAATACCGCCAATTACAATGATTATAAGCCGGGTATTTGGAAAGACAGCAACGGCAACGGCCAATGCGATCCGGATGAACCGGAGTGCGTCAAGGTAGCCGGCGATCGTTTTTTCTATGCTATCTATGATGAAAGCCATCGTTGCAACGCCGCCGATACCGGCTGTTCCCGCTTAGGGCAAGCCGCTTCTTCCGGCGCCAATATTACTTGGAACGATGTCTTTAAGAATAATAATCCTAATACTTATGCACAATCGCTTTGCAACGCCGCTGATGCCGGCTGCGAAGCTTGGCAATATACTGACGGCAGCGGTACGAGCTATTTTAAGAATCCGGGCGACAATGTTTGTGTCTATCGAACCAGCACCGATCCAACTCGGCCGGGCAAAGCTTGGTATAAGACCTCGGTTTTGCGCTGCGATTTAAATAGTAACGGCCAGATTGACGGCGCCGAAAAGACCGGCAGCGTCTGTGCGACGGCTAGCGATTGTACTGACAACAAACCCTGTTTAGTCGATAATAATGATTACGCCTGTCCGGTTTCTTATTTGAAGACTATCGGTTTCGGCGGTGGCGGCAATCAGATTCCGATTCCTTCCGAGTCGGCCGGCTTATGCGAGGCCGCTTCTACCGGTTGTACTGAATATATTGATCCGATCAGTACCTTTTCCGCCAATCTTGTTCTTAATCCGAGCATGGATTCTTTGAATGGCTGGACACAGGTCAACGGTTCTTATCAGCAGAATATTACGATTGAGCCGAATAAACTTTATATTTTTTCAGTAGCCAGTTCTCAGGCCAGTTCCACTCTCGCCAACGATGTTAAATTATCTTTCACTACCGGCGTTTCCTTGCTGCGGGAGGACAATAATTTTAGCACCTCTACCGCCAATCTTTTAACCATTCCTGCCAATCAGCCATCGACTCGT
>CAZIHD010000010.1:0-20441 GCA_964539015.1 uncultured Gammaproteobacteria bacterium | reverse complement strand
AATCAGCAGAAACGAAAGTAGTTAAGAAAAAAATAGTTGATTTTTCCCAAATTTACGACCGAACGAAAGCATACAATCTGAATGAAGCGATTGCGATTGTCAAAAAAATCAGCAAGGTTAAATTTGATCCTTCATTGGAGGTTCACATCCGCCTCGGTATCAATCCGAAAAAAAGCGATCAGCAGGTTCGCGGTGCGGTCAGCCTGCCTAACGGCACCGGTAAAACTGTCCGTGTCGCCGCTTTTGTCTCCCCTGGCAATGAAGCGGCCTGTAAAGCAGCCGGAGCGGAATTTGTCGGCGGTGATGAATTAATCGCTGAAATTAAAAAAACAGAAAAAACTGATTTTGAAGTCGCTATCGCCGAACCCTTGATGATGAAAAATCTGGCTGTCATCGCTAAGATTCTTGGCACCCGCGGTCTGATGCCCTCACCGAAGAATGACACCGTTTCCCCGAATCCGGCCAAAGCGGTAGAAGAACTGAAAAAAGGTAAAATCAGCTTTAAAAATGATGATACCAGTAATCTTCACGCCGTTATCGGCAAATTAAGCTTTGAAGATCAGAAATTGGCGGAAAATTTCCAAACCTTTATCGACACCGTTCGCAAGGTTAAACCGTCTGCCGCCAAAGGCTCTTATATCAAGAATGTCGCCATCTGCTCTTCGATGAGCCCGAGCGTCAAAGTAAGTCTTTCCTAGAACCCTTGACTTTTCTGAAAAAAAGAGTTAAAATGAATAAGTAAGTTTTGTTAGAGACACGAGCGACCAGTTCGTATCGCTTCAACTGAAACGATACGAACTGGTCGCTTGTCGTTTTAAGGCAACAAAGGTCGCCTTACAAGTTTTGTAAACACAAGTAATCTGTTGATATAGCTACGGCAGTATCAACAGATAAGTAAAAACATGACTAAGTTATTCGTCGGCGGTTTGTCTTTTCAGACGACTGAAGATGTGTTAGCGGATGCTTTTGCCAAAGCTGGTAAAGTTATCTCTGCTGTCATCATCAAAGACCGCATGACCCAGCGCTCCAAAGGTTTCGGTTTCGTAGAAATGGAAACTGAGGATGAGGCTCAGGCTGCGATTGCAATGTGGAATGGCCAGGAATTAGATGGTCGCCGCGTTGCCGTTAATGAAGCCCGCCCCTTAGAAAAACGCTTCTAAGCTAAATCAAATTCATTTGAAGATAGCTAAAAAAACTCCCCTTTTAAAGGGGAGTTTTTGATAGTCTTTATTTCTTTTTGGAAACGCGCGGCGACTTAGACTTAATTGGCGTTAATTTAGATTTTTTTTCATACTCAGCCAAAACTTTTTTAAGGCCATCAACCGCCATGACGGAACAGTGAATCTTTTGCTGAGGCAGCCCGCCGAGCTCTTTGACAATATTCTGCCAGTTAAACGCCTTGGCTTCCTCCAAGCTCATGCCCTTGACCATCTCTGTCAAAATAGAAGCGGTCGCGATATTGGAAGCGCAGCCGAAAGATAAAAATTTTATATCCTTCACCTTCCCGTCTTTAACTTTCAGGGAAAAAGATAATTGATCGCCGCAAACCATATTGCCGATTTCGGCGACCGCATCCGGATTTTTAATGGCACCAACGTTCTTTGGCTTTAAAAAATTATTAATCGTCTTCTTGGTATAGTTTAAAGGCATATAGATAAAAATTATTTTTAAAAAATTTAATCAATTTTATTTAATCGGAGTGAACGCCCGTAAACGCCGGACTGTTTGCTTTAAAGTCTTAATTGTATAATCTATTTCTCGGCGGTTATTATAACGACCGAGAGTAAAACGAATATTACTGTTCAAATCATGATCAGCCAAGCCGATGGCGGTCAAAACATAGGAACTTTTCAGATTATGAGCACTGCAGGCCGAACCGGTAGAAACACAGATGCCATGAGTGGATAAATCCATGAGAATCGCTTCACCCTCAATCTTGCCGAAACGGACATTCAGATTATTCGGAGTCCGTTCTTTCCAGCCGCCGTTAAGGGCAATATCGGGAATTTCCCTCCGTAAGCGCTGCCAAAAATAATTACGCAGAGCCTTCACTTCCCGAATATAAACGCTCCGCTCCCGATAAGAGATTTTTAAAGCTTCGGCCAAGCCGATAATTCCAGGAAGATTGTAAGTGCCTGCCCGGAAGCCGTTTTCCTGTTCACCGCCGCTGATCAAGGGCTCGATTTTTATACCTTGGCGGATGTAAGCCAGACCAACGCCCTTGGGACCATAAAATTTATGCGCGGACAGGCTGGCGAGATCGATGCCTAATTTTTTTAAATTAATCTTTAGATACGGAATCGCCTGGACAATATCGCTATGGAAATAAGCCCCTTGTTTATGGACAAGCGAAGCAATCGCCGCCAGATCTTGGATGCTGCCGATTTCGTTATTAACCGCCATCACGGAAACCAAAACCGTATCCTTGCGGATAAGCTTGGCTAAAGCGGCTTGATTAATCAGGCCGTCGCTGCCGACCGGAACAAAATCAACTTCATAGCCATCCCGTGCCAAAACTTTAGCGGTCTGATAAACGCAAGGATGCTCAATGGCAGAAACAATCAGATGCCGGCCTTTTTCTTGATTGGCGCGCATCACGCCGCGGAGGATAAAATTATTAGATTCACTCGCTCCGCTGGTAAAAATAAGATTGCCTTCTTCTCCGCCCAAAAGTTCGGCCACTTCCCTTCTGGCTTTTTCCAAAGCCAGATCATTCTCTTGACCGAGAGCATGAATCGAAGAAGCGTTGCCATAACGTTCGGTTAAATAAGGCATCATTACTTTTAAAACTCGCGGATCCAGACGAGTGGTGGCCGCATTATCTAAATATATGGTCATAAAATATTAATAAATTAAAATTATTTAAGTATCAATATTATAGACTAAAAAATCTAATTTTTCCAACAATAAAGCCGGATATTTCAAACATCCGGCTTTATTAGCTAAAATAAGATAAATTTATTTAAGCAACTCTATGCTATTGATAGTTAAATCATCGGTAGGATGGTCATTTTCATTAACTTTGGCGGCTTCAATTTTTCGAACAATATCCATGCCGGAGACAACCTCTCCAAAATTAGTATGAGCGCCATCCAGCCAAGGAGTGGAAGCAGCGGTCACAATAAAAAATTGAGAACCATTAGTTCCGGTCCCGGCACCGCTGTTGGCCATAGCCAAGGAGCCGGCCACAAGCTTGTGGCTGTTAATTTCGTCTTTAAAATAATAACCCGGGCCGCCATAGCCGTCATCTGACCAATCACCGTCTTTGCTATTAGGATCGCCGCCTTGAATCATAAAATCTTTAATGACGCGATGAAATTTACTGCCGTCATAAAAACCGGCCTGAGCTAAGTATAAAAAATTATTAACCGTTACCGGCGAATCGCTATTATAAAATTTCACCTGAATATCGCCCTGATTAGTTTTAAGGATGGCGCCGCTATATTTAGAGAGTAAATCGGGCTGCCGATCGGTTGCCTGAATCTGGGAAGATAAATCCTTTTCCGCTTCCGCCGCTGTCTTGGTGGCCGTTGCCGTTTCAGAAACAGAGGCAACATCATTGGGATTTGTTTCCGCAGAAAATTCTCCGGAATTTATTTTTTTCTCTTCGCTTGCCGTCGGCGTGGCGTTGGGCTGACTGGCGACCGTGTCTTCTTCTTGATTATCCATATTATCGCTGGTGTTAGTCGTCTTAGTGCCGCAAGCAGAAAGCGTCAAAACGAGTGCCGCTAAACCGACGACTAAGAAGGGTTTATAATTTTTCATAAAAATATTGATTAAACACCCTGAAATCAGGATGAGATAATAAAATTACACTTTAAAGCGATGCTGCAGATTTTGATCGTCATCATTACGCTTTTCTTCAATCAGTTGCCGGGCTTGCTGGCGTAAAGTTTCCAAATCAGAAGCTCGCAACGACTGGGCTCTGTCTAATAAATATATACGTTCGTTACGGCTTGGTTCTTCCAAAACTTCCCCCAATAAAACGTCCAGGATAGCTCCGATCTTCGGACTTGGTTCTAAATCTAAGGCCGTCATCAGATCATGGCCGTTGACGGCGAGCATTTTAACGGAAACGGGATCATGCTGGACTTTTTCCATCATATACTGTAAATGCCGCAATTTGTAAGGCATCGCCTTAGGCGTGCCGGAACCGAGCCGATCAGCCACTCGCAAATAAATTAGATCCTGCAGATTATCCCGTCCGACTTTGCTGATTAAGCGCCGGACGGAAGCGGCCGTCACCTCGCCGACATTATAATAGAACATGTGATTTTTAACTAAATTGACCACGCGTTCCCTGTCTTCATTCTTAAATTTTAACCGGCCCAAGATCTTATCCGCCATTTTAGCTCCGGCATATTCATGATTATAGAAAGTAATTTGATCATCGATCAGGCGCCGAGTTTTCGGCTTGGCAACATCATGCAGGAGAGCGGCTAAACGCACCGGCCATTCAGAACTTGGACAATATTGCAAAGACAAAATATTATGCTTAAAAACTGAATAAATATGATGATGGTTCTGAGGTACGCCAACCCCCTGCTCTAATTCCGGAATAATATATTGTAATAATTTGGCTTCATGTAAACCGATGATGCCTTCGGCGGGACGATTGGAATCAAGAATTTTAATCAGTTCGTCCCGAATACGCTCTTTGGCGACGAATTTCAAGCTGCCGGCCATTTTGATTATTCCCCGTTGAGTTTTTGGTTCCAGGGAAAAACCTAATTGAGCGGAAAAACGCAGCGCCCGCATCATGCGCAAAGCATCCTCCTTGAAGCGGTCGACCGGTTCTCCGACCGCTCGAATGACCCGCTTGCGAATATCTTTCTGCCCGCCGAAGAGGTCGACAAGCACAAAACGTTCAGAACCAAATTCTTGATCACCGTCTTTGTCTAAACGCAAAGCCATGGCGTTGATGGTAAAATCACGCCGTTCCAAATCCTTTGCCAAGACAGTTTCAAACCTTATTTCATCAGGATGCCGGCGGTCGGAATAACCTTGTTCGCTGCGATAAGTCGTCAGTTCGACAACATCGACAAGAGATTTGTCGGTCTGGCGACAAGGGATAAGAACGGTTCCAAAATCGTTCTCATATTTTCCTTCCGGAAAAATTTTTAAAATTTGTTCCGGACGGGCTTTAGTTGTCAAATCCCAATCTTTCGGTGCTACCGCCATCAAAAGATCGCGGACGCAACCGCCAACCAACTCGGTTTCAAAGCCGGCCGCTTGCATTTTCTTGACGATAGTTAAGATGTATTCAGGAATAAGCATAGCCGGCGGCCAGCCGCGTAAAAGACTATTTTTTAGCGACTAAATCTTTATAAATATAATAAACGTAAACCAAGAAAAAAGGACTGATCAACATCCAAATAAGATTTATAACGGCCGAATAAGAATTTAACTGCCAGCCGGATAAATGCGGCATCGGCAAATTAAAGATAATGGAAATTAGCACCGCTAAAACAGTCAAAAATAAAATTCTTCCAAAAACCGGCCACCAATAACCTTTAACTAAATCGTAACTGCGCTCCACGGAAGAAAAAGTACGTTTATTTTCGAAGACAACGGCAAAAAGAGCAAAAGCATAAAAAATCATCACAGCAATGCCGGGAACAACCAGGCAAAACAATAACACCACGGTAATCAAAGTAATAAGCAAGGAAGCCCAGAGATACCGCCAGAAAAAAATCCGGCTTTCTTTAAAAGCACCGTTAACACTTTTAAAATCATCGCGGATAAGCAGAAGCAAGCCGACTTTGGCGCGCGTACCATAATAGATTGCCCAAGCTAAAGCGAGCAAACCGAGGGCGCCAAAAAGACAGTAAAGACCGAAGCTCTGCCAGCCAGCCACTAAAAAGACCAGCCAAGCCAGTAAAACAAGCACAAACAGCGGCAGCAAGCCGAGCAATCCCCAAAGATACATACCGATAAAATTAATAAAACCGCGGACATAAAGATGCCAAGAAGCCGCCATTAGTTTGAAAGTCGGGGTCAGTTTAGGCTTCATCATGGCCTCAACTTTTTTGTTTTCTTCAGACATAAAGTTAGAGAGTTTAAAATATTAAAAATTATTTATTTCTTGATAAATTTCTTCAGGCTCGCCGCCAATTCTACCAAACGGCAGGAATAACCCCATTCATTATCATACCAAGCGACAACTTTCAAAAGATCGCCAGCTACTATCTTAGTATTTTTCAAATCGATAATCGAGCTATGAGGATTGCCGATGATATCCGTGGAGACCAACTCTTCGTTAGAAGCTTCCAGAATATTCTTTAACTTGCCTTTGGCGGCGGCGATAAAAGCTTGATTAACTTTACTTACTTCCGTTTTTTTAGCTAAGACGCAGACAATATCGCACAAAGAAGCGACCGGAGTAGGCACGCGCACAGCTAAGCCGTCAAACTTCCCCTTCAGAGCGGGAATCGTTTCGGTAACCGCAATCGCCGCTCCAGTCGTTGTCGGTACAATATTAATTGCGGCGGCTCGAGCGCGGCGCAAATCTTTATGCGGGCCGTCGACCAGATTCTGATCAGCCGTATAAGAATGGACAGTAGTCATCAGAGCTTTTTTGACTCCGAATTTATCCTTTAAAACAGCCATCGCCGGCGCCAAGCAATTAGTCGTGCAGGAAGCGTTGGAAATAATATGGTCGGAAGCTTTCAGCTGTTTTTCATTAACTCCGAGGACGATTGTCTTAACGCCGCCCTTTTTCGCAGGCGCCGAAATAATCACTTTTTTGGCTCCTGCCTGCAGATGCAAAGAAGCGCCTGCTTGATCACAAAAACGGCCGGTGCACTCTAAAACGACATCAACCTTTAATTTTTTCCAAGGCAACAAAGAAGGATCTTTTTCCGCTAAAACCGGGTAAAGCCGGCCGGCAACCGATAAACCCCGATTATCACCGCTAATTTCCCGACCGTAACGGCCATAGCAAGAATCAAATTGCAAGAGGTGCGCCAAAGTTTGATTATCCGTCAGGTCGTTGATGGCGACCACTTCTATTTCCGGATGTTGATCTAAGATAATTTTAAAAGCGGCGCGGCCGATGCGGCCAAAACCATTAATCGCCAAGCGTAAAGGCATAAAATTAAAAATTAATATTAATGAAAGCTATATTTTAATTATACCACATTTTTCGACCTAAAAAAGCCCCGCGCAGCGAGACTTCTGCTGGCCATTAATTAATGCCGGCGCCCGGAACGGCGGGTGCGGAAATTACCGTCCTCACTGCCGGAATTTCCTAATTGTTGTTTCGGATTAACCTCGATAATCAAATCACGCTCGCCTTCATTTTCCGCAGCAAAACGAACATCAACTGTCTGTTTCAAAAAATGCTGGCCCACGACAATTCCGATTCGATTCTCAACTTTTAATTTCGTCCCGACCGGCGGCAGTTCGGCGGCCAGTTGTTTATAACCTTCGTATTCAAAACTGAGACAGCACATCAAACGACCGCACATGCCGGAAATCCTATCACTGCCGCGATGGACAACTTGCTGCGCTTCCGCCATCTCGGAAGTAATGGAAGAAAAATCCGTAACAAAACCGCGGCAACATAAGCCCAGGCCGCAAGGACCGCAATCGCCGCTGCAGCGAGCCTCATCGCGCGAACCAATTTGCAAGAGGCGGATATTTAAACCAAAGGCGGCATTAAGATCTTTAACTAAATCGCGGAAATCAACCCGGCCGTCGGAAACAAAAGCAAAGGTCAGACGATTGCCGGCAAAAGAATAACGGACGTCAATCAATTTCATTTTTAAACCATGGCGTTCTATTAATTCTTGGCAAATAGCCAAAGCTTTTTCCCGGCGCTCATCATCATAAACCGAATGAGCATCTTCCTCGGTCGCTAAACGCAGAATCGGTTTTAACTCTTGATTTTCAGGCACCGACTCGTTGAAAGAAATTATTTTACCCAATTCCCTGCCCAATTCAGTTTCAACGATTACAAAATCGCCGCTACCGGCTTGGATTTCGTCCGGCAAAGAAAAATCATAAGCTTTATCCCAAGGGGAAAATTGTATTTGGACGATCTTCATAATAAAGGGAAAGCCCCGCCAACATTAAAAAAATAGCAGCGGGGCTTAAAAAACAAAATTATTGATCAAATTACAGGCCGAAACGGAAGAAGCCCAAAACCTTGGCCCCGCCTAAAATATCCTTAACCTTCTTCTTGTCATCCTTGATAAATTCTTGCTCAACTAAGCAGACATCTTCATAATATTTATTAACTTTACCGGCTAGAATTTTTTCAATCATCGCTTCCGGTTTGCCTTCTTTCAAAAGCTGTTCGCGATAAATTTCTTTTTCCTTTTCCAACTCTGCCGGTATGACCGCAGAAGAATCGATATATTTCGGATTAGCGGCAGCGACTTGCATAGCTAACTCTAAGGCCAAATCTTCTTTACCGGACTGATCCAAAGCGATTAAAACGCCGAGTTTACCGCCAAGATGAGAATAAGCGGCCAAGCTCGCGCCCTGTAAACGGCCGAAACGATTAATTTCCATCTTTTCTCCAATCGTGCCGCTTAAGCTGGCTAAGTTTTCCTGAACACTGCCTTGCGCCATCGGCAAAGCCAATAATGCTTCCCGATCAGCCGGACGAGCAGACAAAACTAAGGCCATCACCTCGGTGGCAAAATTCTGAAATTTTTCATTACGGGAAACAAAATCAGTTTCCGAAGTCAAATCAAAAATATAAGCTTCATTATTATCGGTATTGACCGCAACTTTAACGACCCCTTCATTGGTTTCACGGTCAGTACGTTTAGCGGCTTTGGCAATGCCTTTCTTGCGCAATATCTCTACAGCTGCCTGCAAATCATTATTCGCTTCATCCAAGGCTTTCTTGCAATCGACCATGCCAGCGCCGGTCATTTCCCTTAATTGCTTGATAAGTTCCATATTAATAGTGGTGCCGAAGATATAATTTCCTCCCTCCGGCAGCAATTTAATTTTTTAAATCCTTCTTGGCGTCGATGATGGCCGATTGGATTACTTCTAAAATTAACTTTACAGTTTTAGTCGCATCATCGTTGGCCGGAATCGGGTAATTGGCGAGTTCCGGATTAACATTCGTATCGCAGATAGCAATCACCGGAATATGCTTCTTACGCGCTTCCATAACCGCGGTTTCTTCCTCTTTAATATCCCAGACAAAGACCGCGTCCGGCATTTTAGTTAAAGCCGTCAAACCGCCGACGCGTTCTGCTAAACGCTTGATTTCTCGATCAAAATCTAAACGTTCTTTTTTGGTATATTTATCTAATTTGCCCGCTTCGCGCTTTTCCATCAAATCTTGATATTTTTTGACCGAGCGTTTAACAATGGTAAAATTAGTCAGATAACCACCAAGCCATTTGCCGACAATGTAGGGCTGGCCGGTCATCTCCGCCATTTTCTTCATCGGCGCCTTAACCTGACTCTTGGTGCCGACGAATAAAATCAGCTTCCCTTCTTTGATTAACTGAGACATGAATTCTAAAGCTTCTTCTAATTTCTGTCGGCTTTTTTCTAAATCAATTACATAAATACCGTTTTTTGCGGCAAAAATGTAGGGTTTCATTTTCGGATGCCAGCGGTGGGTCCGATGGCCGAAATGCATGCCCGCCTTCAACATTTCTTCCAAACTAGGCAGTTTGATCATAAATTTTCTTTGTCCCCCGTTTAAAAATAACGGGGCTTCCGTCCGCTAATTTATATCCTTTGTTTAGATATAAACCAAGAAAAATTGAGCGAACGTGACGCGTTAATTAATTAAACTTTTAACATAAAAAGAGGTATATCTAGAGAGAAAACCTCAACTACCCTAATAATAGCGGAAAAAAAATAGACTGTCAAGTCAAAAATTTAAATATTATTAGCCAATAAAGGCTAAATTATTCTTGATAAAATAAACGGTAATGCTGATTAAAGGCCTGGATAGCCAAATTATAAGCATTGGCTGCTTGTTCGTAAGCCGCCGCTTGAATTTGATAAGCGGCAACAGCTTCGTTGTAGGCGGGAACAAGTCGGTTATAAGTGTCAATTTCGCCATTCGCTTTATAAGCCGACAAAGAACGTTCTTGAGTTTTTAAAGATTGATAGACACTATCCAGGCTGGCTTGCTTGGCGTCTAGCTCAATTTTATTTTGCTTAAGCCGCTGCTGCTCTTTTTGTAGATCGGCAACTTCGGCTTTGACCGCGGCTACGCCTTGATAAATTTTGCCCGCACTGGCCTGCTTGATTTCCATTCGGCCCAAACGAGCGGCGGAAAACAAATTATCTAGGTTCTCGACGGTACTGGAAGCTTGGCCATTGGTAATAGACGGCGGCACGATACCGACGGGAAAATAATTCGTCGTTTCCACATAACAATAACCGGAACCGGCCAAAGAATCAGCTGCCGGGCAAGCAATGCCGGCAGCAGAATGATTGCTGTCGGGAAAATCTAAAATAGCGGCGCCATAACCCAAGCGGCGCAGCCAAAGAACGGCCAAAAAAGATTTATCCGCACAAACGCCTTTCTGTAGATACAAAGTTTCGAAAGGATAATAAGGATTATTATTGCCAGCTGCCACTTTCTCATAATCATAAGGCAGATACTGGATAAAAGCCAAAGCGAAAGCAGCCGTTTCCTCGGAAGTTAATCCGCTGGCCGCCGCTTTTTTTTCTAAAGCCGCCAGCAGACCGTTAGTTTCGTTATCAGCGGAATTCAATCTTAAAAATAAACCATAAAAAGCATCGCGGATATCAATCGGTTCTTGCCCGGCATAATAAGTATAAACTTTAGGGCTGTGATTATAAATTTGATAAAGGTTGGTACTCAATTTAGCGCTTAAATAATAAATTTTATCTTGGTAACGCCAATCGTAAGAACGGGCGACAGTGTCGTCAACGGCAACAGCAACCACATTAGTCCCCACGGTAATTTTATTCAAATCTTGATTGTTGATTCCCAGGCCAAAACGGCGCATCAAAGCGAAGGCGTCTGCTGGCCGGCCGAGATAATACAAACGATTATCCTCTGGATTAACATAATAAGCTTCACCGGATGTTTCGGTACGCAACAATATTCTGCCCTTTAAATTAGCGGCTCCGGTTTGGGCAAATTTTTTATAATTCTGTTCACTGATTCCCAAGCCAAAACGGCGCATCAAAGCGAAGGCGTCTGCTGGCCGGCCGAGATAATAACGGCGCCAATCAAGCGGATTAATATACCAGGCTTCACCTTGAGATTGAACTTGAAGAAGAATCCGCCCAGATAAACGAACAGCCGAACTTTCCGCCCGGGCATCACTAAAAGGCCAGATTAAGAGGATTAATCCGGCCAAACCAAAGATCAAACGTAAATTTACCCGATGGCAGCGCATAAAATTAAAACATAAATCAACCGACAAGCGTGATAAAAATATCTTCCGCTGGCGGCTCCGGCAAGTGATCGGCATTATTAATAAAACCAATCTTGACATAACCATCGCGATCAATGACTAATTTGCTGATTGAGGCTTGATAGATTTCTAAAGATAAAAAACCAAGAACATCGGCATTCATAATGCCGGTCAAAAAAGTCTTAATAATGTTGCCGTGGCAGAAGAGGGCGATTTTCTGGCCGCGATGCTTGACAAAAACATCGGCTAAAAACCGGCGCGCTTGCGTCTGGCCTTTATCCAGCTGCTTTTCCAATAAACGGTAATCGGGCAAATACTGTTTGCGTCTTTCTTCGGAGGTACGGAAATATCTTACCCGATACCAATCTTTCCAATCAATTTCATCCAGACGCTCATCCACTTGGATGGTTAGGTGCCGGCGATTGGCAAAAATGGCGGCGGTTTCCTGTGCTCGCGCCAGCGAACTGGCGTAGACCGTATCAATATCTAATCCTTGAAGACGAGCCGCCAAAAATTTGGCCTGGCGCTTCCCTTCGGTTGATAAAGGGATTAAACGATCGCCCAATTTTTTTTCTAAACGGTAATCAGGATTAGCGTGGCGGACAAGATAAATAACAGTATAAGGTTCTCGTGTCTTCGGCTGAAGGCGGGAGTAGGGATTTTTTTTCATAAATTAAAGGCCGGCGTTATGAGCCGCAAATTCCCAGTTTAAAAGATTGGCAAAAACCGCCAAGGCAAAATCGCCCCGGCGATTCTGATAATCAAGATAATAAGCATGTTCCCAGACATCAAGAACGAGCAACGGTTTGAGGCCGCGCCCTAAAACCGTATCGGCATTGGCTGTTTTCACAATTTTCAGACGGTCATTATCTAAAACTAACCAAACCCAGCCGCTGCCGAATTGACTCAAGGCTGCTTCTTTAGCTTCGACAAGCAATTGTTCCAAAGAACCGAAGTCTCTCTTGATGAGCGCCACCAAGGCGGTCGACATCGGCATGGCTTGCTTGGCCGGCCGCAAACTTGCCCAGAAAAAATCATGATTATACACTTGAGCGGCGTTATTAAAAATAGCCGCCTGGGCGGGCTGGTTAGCAACCTTTTTAATAAGATCCTCTAAAGATAAAGACGCTAAATCTGTGTCCGCCACCAGCTTATTCAGATTATCAACATAAGCTTGATGGTGTTTGCCGTAATGGAATTCTAATGTCCGAGCGGAAATATATGGTTCCAGTGCTTCCGGACTAAACGGCAAGGATTTTAAAGTGAACATATAGTTAAAAAATTAAATTATTAGATATGTCTATTATAACAAAAATTTCCGAATTTAGTTAGCGGGCGGATTTAAAAAATAGAAATCTCATCAATATACCAAAAGACCGCTAGCACTAAGCGGCCTTGAGTTTATTTTTTAATTTTTTGCAAAAAATTATTTTCTTCTAGTTTTTCCGGCCAGTTGGCCGCAAGCGGCGCTTATCCCCTGCCCTTGGCTAAAACGCTGGGTAACCGCCAAGCCGCCAGCCTCTAGCTTTTCTCGGAAAGCGTCTATCCGCGCCGGCGAAGAAGCCTGAAATTTACCGGTTGGATTATAGGGGATAAGATTAACCAAGCATAAAGGCCTTTTCATAATTTCAATTAAGGCCTCAGCATCATCTTCGCCATCATTGATATTTTTAATCATAATATATTCAAACATCACTCGGCGGCCGGTCTTGCGGATATAGGCATCGACGGCTTTCAATAAACTATCCAGCGGGTATTTTTTAGCGATCGGCATCAATTGCTGGCGCAAGGAATCAACGGCGGCGTGCAGAGAAATAGCCAGATTAATCTGTAATTTTTCCGCGGCTAATTTTTTAATACCTTCGATGATACCGGCGGTGGAAACGGAAATCCGGCGCGAACCCAGGTTAAATTTTTCCGGATCATTCAAAATCTTTACCGCCTTGATAAATTGTTCATAATTTAAAAAAGGCTCGCCCATGCCCATAAAAACGACATTATCAATCTTCTCTCCCCTGCCTTCAGCCCGCAAGCGCCGCGCCCAGAAAAAAAATTGCTGGACGATTTCATCGGCCTCAAGATTACGGAAAAAACCGCCGGCGCCAGTAGCGCAAAAAGTGCAGCCCAGAGGACAGCCGGCCTGGGAAGACAAGCAAACAGTGTGGCGGCCGTCGCGATGGCGCATTAAAACTGTCTCTACCGACACTTGATCTTCGAAAGTAATCAAAGCTTTTTCGCTATTGGTTCGATCAGTATCAAGGTTCACTTCAGCTGCAATTGACAACGGACATTCCTGATTCAATCGCTCGCGCAAAGCTAAGGGCAGAACGCTGGCTTGCGCCCAGTCAGTAATTAAATCAACATATAAAGCCTGATAGGCTTGCTTGAAACGAAATTTCGGTTCCGTTTGCAAAATTGCCGATAATTTAGATAAATCCATAAACTTAAGCTTTTAATAATTTCAAAACGACAATTTCCGAACGGCTGCCCAAACGTAAGGGCGGCCCCCAAGTGCCGACACCGGCGGTAATAGAAATAGTAAAATTGCGCCGACGATGAAGACCGTGGCCGAAACCACCATAAAGAAGATTGGCCAAAATATCAAAAGGAAACATCTGGCCGGCATGAGTATGGCCGGATAACTGCAAATCGATGCCGGCGGCCCGGGCAGCTTTAATGTCTTGCGGCTCATGATACATCAGCAAACTCGGCTTCTTCGGTTCATAACCGACCTGCGCCAAAATTTTTCCTTTGACATCCAAACGCCCTTGATAATAACAAGTCAGCCCTAAAATTTGCAACCCCTCCACTTCCCTCATTTCATTATCTAAAATCTGAATATTAGAATCGGAAAGCAAAGACCGGACTTTATCGGCCCCCAATTTCAAATCATGATTGCCAAAAGCATAAAATACGCCCAAAGGAGCAGAAAATTGGCGCTGGCAAAACCAGGAAAAATCACCGTCCATACCGTCAAAAACATCGCCGGTAATAAAAATGGCCGCCGCGCCGATAGCATTTACTCGATTGACCGCGTAATCAAAAAATCTTTGGCGCCAAATCGGGCCAAGATGAATGTCGGAAATATGGACGATTTCGCGTCCGACCCAAGCCGCCGGCAAATCCTTAATTTTTACTTCAAAGCGCTTAATCTGCGACGTCTGCGCCAGCCAAGCTTCCGGCAGGAGCATTAAAGCCGGGACCAAACTAATTAAACAGGCTTTAAGAGCTAATGGACAAGCCTCGGTTTGATAAAAACCGACAGCGCCCAGCAAGAAAAAAAGAGCCGCCACTAAACCGATATTAAGCATCATTCCCATCCATAGGGCGACGGCAAGATAAAGAGAACGGCTAAAAATATTATCGCGCCAATAGACTAAAAGGGGGGCGACGACAGTCAAAAAAACGCTCACAAATAATAAAAAAATGACTATCAGCTGAGAATAAAAACCACTGAGGCCAAAAAAATAACGCCAAATCAAAAATAATAAATAATGACCGGCTAAAACAGTAACAACATTGAGAACAAAAAAAATATATTTCATATCATATTAAGAACCAAAAACGCGGCCGCCGCCTTTCTAAAAATTCATTATTCTCCGGCAAACGGAAAAGAAGCATATTCGGCCTGATCGCCTAATTCAGCCGCGATCGCTAAAAGTCGATTATATTTGGCGGTTCGTTCACTGCGGCAAGGCGCCCCGGCTTTAATCTGGCCGGTGCCCATGGCCACGACAAAATCGGCGATAAAAGTATCTTCGGTTTCGCCGCTGCGATGAGACACAACGGCCGTTAATCCATTTTTTCGAGCTAAATTGATGGCCGCCACTGTTTCAGTTAAAGTACCGATCTGATTTAATTTTATCAAAATTGAATTACTGCTTTTTTCAGCAAGGCCGCGAGCCAAGCGTTTGACATTCGTTACATAAAGATCGTCGCCGACAACTTGGCATAAAGGCGAAAAAGCGGCGGTAAATTGCTGGAAGCCTGTCCAGTCATCCTCCGCTAAGACATCCTCGAACGAAACCAGCGGATATTGATCGGCAAGATTCTGATAAAAAGCGATTAATTCCTGACTGGATAATTTTTTTCCTTCCTTTTTTAAATCATAAAAACCATCAGTATAAAATTCTGAAGCGGCGGCATCAATACCAAAAAACACGTCTTCGCCCAAAGCATAACCGGCATCAAGCGCTGCGGCCGTTAAAATTTGAAAAGGTTCTTCATTGTCTTTAAAAGCAGGAGCAAAGCCGCCTTCATCGCCGACGTTGATGGCATATTTTTTAGCCTTCAAAATCTTTTTCAAAGATTGATAAATTTCGGCGCTCATCCGGATGGCATTGGCAAAAGTTTTCGCCCCAACCGGCAGGATCATATATTCTTGAATATCGGTTGCCCAATCGGCATGCTTGCCGCCATTTAAGACATTCATCATCGGTACCGGCAAATAATATTTGTCCGCAAACTCCGGATTAAACTTGGTAAGATATTGATACAAGGGCTGATTGCCGGCAACAGCGGCCGCCCGAGCACAGGCTAAAGAAACGGCCAAAGTGGCGTTCGCCCCCAACCGAGCTTTATTCTCCGTACCGTCTAAAGCCAATAATTTAGCATCAATCGCCAGCTGGTCGTCGGCGTTTATTCCGGACAGCGCCGGAGCGATAACTTGATTAATGTTGGCGACTGCCTGCAAAACACCAGCGCCGTGATAACGAGATTCGTCGCCATCGCGCAGCTCTACCGCTTCATAGCTGCCGGTCGAAGCGCCGGAAGGAACGGCCGCCTCTCCGCTCTGCCCATTTTCTAAAGTAACCCGAGCAGAGATGGTCGGATTGCCGCGAGAATCAAGGATTTCTAAAGCTGAAATACTTTTTATTTTCATAAACTTAAATTTATTATCTAATTAATAACGTTGCCTTTATAAAGATATTTCTCCGTGCGCTCAATTACTTTTTTTAAGATGGCGACCGCCTCAACCGGATAATCGCCGACCGTGGTTTCATCGGACAGCATAATTATATCCGCTCCATCAAAAACAGCGTTAGCAATATCAGAAATTTCTGCCCGAGTCGGATGCGGATTTTTAATCATCGAGGTCATTACTTGAGTGGCAATAATCGCCGGCCGATCGTGCCAATGAGCATGGCGGACGAGATTTTTTTGAATGATCGGCAAATCCTCAATCGGCACTTCAATACCCAGATCGCCCCGAGCCACCATAATCGCATCAGAGGCGGCAATAATCTGATCAATATTCTTTAAGGCAATACCGCGTTCAATCTTGGAAATAATTTTTACCGGGCTTTTCCGACCGAGAATCTGCCGTAAACGGCGGACATCGGCGGCAGTCTGAACAAAAGACAGAGCAATATAATCCATCCCGGCCTTAACGCCAAATTGAGCATCCTGAATATCTTTCGGGGTCAAACCGCCTTTTTTGAGATTAGTATCGGGAACATTAATGCCTTTGCGGGAGCTGAGAACGCCGTCACTGATAACCATGGCGGTAATTACCTTGGCCTTAACAGCCAGCACTTTTAATTCAATAGCGCCATTGCATAAAAACAACATTTCGCCTTTTTTAATATCTTTGTACAAATCGGCGCTGTCAATCGGAATAATATCACCCTTTTTCTTATAAGGCTTCGCTGAATAAGCAAAATGATAAATCTCTCCTTCTTGCATCACCAAGCCGTTTTCAGGCATTTGGCCGACACGGATGCGCGGCCCCTGCAAATCAAGCATGAGGCTGATTTTATGTTCCGAAGACGCATTAAAATGATTAATAACGGCTTGAATGCGCTTATATTGCTCATAGGTGGCATGAGAAAAATTAACACGGACGATATCAACGCCGGCTTTAAATAAGGCGATAAGTTTTTCCGGAGATTCGCTTTTCGGACCGATCGTAGCAATAATTTTGGTTAACATATAAAGTAGAGAGACAAAAGAAAAATAACCTTAAAAATAGGCTTGCTTTGTTTGTTATTGGCTTAAATTAATAATAATTTTGTACAGAAGTATCATAGAACAAAAACGGAAAAATGAAAAGGCTGATTTTATTATTGATATTTTAGTTATTTAGATTATACCTTCAATTTAGCCACCAAAAAGTAGACACGTTTCCGCGTCTACTTTTTAATATTTTCTGGATACCGTTCAAAAAGCAGAATCTTTTAACAATAATTATCGTTTCGCACCGGAATAAGCGATAGAACGGACAATATTCCAAGCCAAAGCATTAACAGGCGCATGGCCGTAAACCCATTTAAAAGTTTTAACCGCCGCAGCTTCGCTGGCCAGATTGCGATTAAGCGGCAATAGGCCGTAAGCGATAATCATAATCGCATTTTCATCAATCTTGCTGGTCATAACCGCATTGCGGGCATAAACTTTCTTAAATTCAAGCTTGGCTTGTTTTTCGGCGGCGGCGCTGCGTTCGCTTGGCCAGCGACCGCTGGCAATCTTTAAAATATCGGACCACTCGGTTTCAGTATTCGGTAATTTTCCGTAAGCCTGATAATAAGAATTGATGACAGCAGCTCTTTCCCCGGCGCCGAGACGCTGAGTGGTACGAGTGCCATAGACAATAAAATCGTTAACAGTTGATCTTTCGTCGGCTTTGAGCTTCTTGTCTAAATCGAGAATTATCCGGTACTTTATTAAACCGGCTCCTTCTTGAACGGAATTGGCCATATTCCCAAGATGATTAAGCAATTGGCCGGTATCCTGAGTATTTAAGATTATGGCCTCGGCAGCAATATCGGTTAAAATATTGCTAATCGGAGCGGTTATGCTCGGAACAGAAGGAGTTGAAGTAGCGGCCGGCGCGCTGACAGGAGTAGCAACTAAAGTACAGTTTTGCGTAGCCGCTAATTGCTGAGCGGTGGTCAAAGAACAGCCGGACGGTGATTGGCTCAAAACACTACGAACTTGAATAGTGCCGTTACAGGTCTGCCAAGGGCCATAGTTGATACTGGTGCAAGGAACAACATAACTTCCCCCGCCGCCACCGCTATGGCTGCCGTTATTGCTAGAAATAGTATAAGAGAAAGAAACAACATTGGAAGGGACGGAATTAGTTGAACCATAACAAGCGATGGCTTTGATTGTTTGAGAAGAGCTGATCGTAATCGCGCTAGAATAAAGAGTTCCGGTCGCCGGACAGGCAGGGTTTGAACCATTGGTTGTATAACGGATAGTAGTAGAATCGGTAGCAGTTAAAGCGACTGAAAAAGCGGAAGAAGCGGAGTGGCCGCTGGCCGGACTAGCCGCTGGATCATTAGGAACGCCGCCGGTAATTCCGGAAACAAAACCATTGCCGCCGAGCGTGCCGGTTATTTCCGCGGAGACGAAAGGTGCAAAAACTAAGAAGAAAGCTAAAAAGATAATTAAAATTGGTATTTTTTTCATATAAATCTTGATTAATTATCTATACCGTAGCTGGTGCTATAAGAACCACCGGCTTGGCCGCTAGGAATCTGAACTTGGATGTGAATATTAGTTTGCATGCCGGGTGCATCCGGAGAAGTATTATTATCGGTATTTAAGATAATATCATCCGGGTAAGTATCGGCAGCGGTAATCAAGACCGGATTGCTTTCACTGCCGCTTAAACCTGATGTAATTTCTTCCGACCAATATTTCATATTGCCGCTCACCGATAAAGTATTGCTGCCAGAGGTCCAATTTGCAAATTTGAGATGAAAATGATTGGCATTAGTCGGAATAGTCGCGGGCATCACCCATTCCCAGCCATTGTCATAACCGCCGTTGGCTACGCCCCAATATCTGACTTGGCTGATATTACCTACCGCCAAAGCGCCGGTGGGAGCTGATTCAGTGGTAAATTGAGAGGTGGTAGTCGAACCGTAATTGGCTAATAAATGATTACCGGCTAAATCGGTGATACCGGTCGTGACTTTAATCCAATAAGGCGTGGCATAATCTAAAGTTAAATTAGCGCCGCCGAGTCTGACCATTTTCTGACTTTCCATCAACATCGGCGAACCGATATTAACTGGATTAGCACAAGACGAGTCGCTGACTAAGCATAGCATTACGGTCGTACTACCGATGGTCGCTGGATCTAAAGCTTCATTAAAGCTGACATATAAATCATCAGGAGTGATGCTGACGCCGGTCGAACTAGCTGCCGGGATTTGGCTGACAAAGAGAGGACGAGTAGTGTCTAAAGCATTGGCAACAAGAAAAGTAACATAATCGCTATAGCCAGTTAAACCCGAAACCGTATCTTTAACCCTTAGAGTATGGCTGCCGTTGGCTAAGGAGGCTGTATCTAAAATATAAGTGCCGGGATTAGCATTAGTCGTGGCGGCCGCATATGCTCCTCCGTCGATAGAAATTTGAGCATCAGTTGTTGCTCCGGAATTAGTCGTGAAAGTCAAAGTAGTTGTAGCCGACAAAGTTGCACCGGCAGCCGGAGCAGTGATGGCGATAACAGGATTAGAAGGGCCGGCGGCAAAGGTAATCGCGACTTCGGTTGGTATTAACGAACCGCTGGAAGCGTTCACCCGAGAGACTCCGGCAGAAACTTTTGACAAAGAAGTCGTGGCAACACCCGAAGTGAGAGTTAAGACGCTGGCAGCTAAACTGCCGCCATTATCTGCGTAAAGGACCGGCTGAGTCGTATTATTTCCGGTCGTCGTATTGCCATATTGATCTTGGCCGGTAACCGTAATTACGCTCGTACTAGCAACACTGAGATTAGTCGGATCCGCGGAAATTTGTAATTTAGCGATAGCGGCCGGGATAATATTTATTGAAACTGTTTTGGTTGCGGGGGTGTTGTAATTATTTGCGTCGGTTGGAGCGAAATTGGCAGAAAGTGTTTGCGTTCCCACCGCAGTAAATACAGCGCCTGAAGCCGGATTATAAGTAAATGTTCCGGCTAAAGGGTTATCATCAATATCAACAATAAGGGACTTGTGGTCATCAGCGGCTGCGCCCATACGGGGATTATCAACACGGTCGAGTATGCAAAGAAGATCACGGGCATCAATCATGTCCATGCTGTTATGGGTGGTTTTCACCTCACCGGCC
>CAZIHD010000009.1:0-25840 GCA_964539015.1 uncultured Gammaproteobacteria bacterium | reverse complement strand
ACGGCCAAGAACAGCCGCCGAGAAAGACAGTAAAAATTAAGACGGGAATAAGGATGATAAGCTTCTTTTTCATAAATTACCTAAATTCAAAAATTGAACTTAATAATGATTTTCGTCCTCTATATAATAGTATAAAATCCGGCTTTTCACAAACAGAGATTACTGGATCAAAACTTTGGTGCCGATAGGCAAACGCTCATAAATATAAGCCGCCGACCCGATACCCAGACGAATGCAACCGTGCGAAACCGGTTTGCCCAAATGATTAGTTCCCTCCCGATAGCCATTAGGCCAAATCGGCAATTCATGGATGCCGACGCCATTGGCGTTTAATCCGAGCCAATAAGGCATCCACAAACCGTGTTCCCGCGACCAAGCTTTTTTAACTTTATTAACAATCTTAAATTCCCCTTTCGGCGTCGGGGTGCTGGCTTTGCCGGTAGAAACAGCAAAACTCCGCCAAACATAGCCGTCCAATAAATAATCAAGAGATTGTTTTTTTAGATTGATTCGCAAAGACACATCCAAACGAGCGCCGCCGGTCTTGGCCGGATCAAAGCCTTTATCCGCTTCCTCCCCATCTTTAAAACCATCGCCGTCAGTATCGGCTTGAGCGGGATTAGTCTTAAATTTTATTTCCCAAGCGTCACTCAGCCCGTCATGATCTAAATCACTATCAATCAACTTAACCGGTTGAGGATTATGCGGCGAAAATCCTTGGTTAATCTCTTCAAAATCACTATGGCCGTCGCCATCAGTATCGGCGTTATCAGGATTAGTATAATAGACGCCGGTTTCATCCTGATCGGGAACGCCATCATGATCAGCATCGGGCAAGCCGTTCGCTCCGGCCGCTCGGAAACAAAGAATGCCGGCGAGGATAAAAAATAAAAAATTTTTCCAATTCATAATTTTCAAGAGCGAAAGCTATATTCGCAGCCGCAATATTTCTGTAAATATAAATTCTGTTCTTTGGCCCAGGCCAAAGAAAGACGAAAACCGTTATCGGCTTGAAAATCTTGATCCAGAAATTGCGGCCCGCCTGAATCCGCAAGTTCTTGGCAAATTTTTCTGATGGCCTTTCCGTCCTTATAAGGACTGACCAATAAGCTGGTACTGAAATAAGAAAAATGATGAGATTGAGCCAAAGCATAAACTACCTGCAAGCGTTCTCGATAGCACAGACGGCAGCGTTCGCCTTTTTCCGGATCCCGTTCCCGGCCTTTGACCATAGCCGACCAAGAATCGTGGCGGTAAGGCGGAGCGATCAATTTTACACCAATAATTTTTGCAGCTTTTTTAACCGCTTCCAAACGCCGTTTATACTCTTCAACGGAAGATAAATTCGGATTATAAAAATACCAAACTACACGATAATGAGGCAGCAGCAATTTTTGCGTAGAGTAGGAAGCACAAGGCGCGCAACAAATATGAAACAGGAGTTTCGGCCGGCGGCGGCGCTCCCAGCCAGAAAAAAAGATAACAAGCGCCAGCATGATTGCCAAAAGAACCAGTAAAGCAATAAATTTCCCCTGGCTTTGCAAAAATAAGCCGCTCAGCCCGAAAACTGCCGCAAATATATAAAAAACGGCGACGGTCTGGCGAGTCGATAGGCCGAGATCAAGGAGACGATGATGCAGATGCTGACGATCGGAAAAACGAAAAGGATTTTTTCCTTGTCCCAAGCGGCGAATGATTGTCCAAACGACATCTAAAATTGGCAAGCCCATAATCAATAAGGCAATCGCGATCTTCCCTCCGGAGATAATGGCTAAAACACCGAGAACATAGCCGATTAAAAGCGAACCGCCTTCTCCTAAAAAAATCTTGGCCGGATTAAAATTTAAAATTAAAAAACCGGCACAAGCGGCGGCAAAAATCCAGGCGGCGGCAGCGATGTCCGGCTGAAAATAATGGGCGGAAGAAGTAAAAAGAAAAATGATGAGAGCGCCGATCATCCCCAAGCCGCTAACCAATCCATCCACGCCGTCCAATAATTTGGTCGTATACATCATGCCCAGAAGCCAAAAAATAATCAGCAAGGCGCTGACTCCGGCCGGAATAAGCAAAAGGCCGCCGAGAGGATTAGAAAGCTTTTCAATGCCGACACCGCCGATAATCGGGGCGATGGCGGCGATAACCGGGAAAATTATCTGGATCTTAGCCGGTAAATTATACTTATCATCCAAAAACCCGCCAATCATCAAGACCAGAGCGCCGGCAAAAAAACCTAGCCAATGCCGCCATTCCAGATTACCAGACAAAATAATAGATCTTGCTGCAAACAGGCCGAAAAAGAAAGCGATAAAAATAGCCAAGCCGCCAAGCAGCGGTATTGGTTTTTTATGTAATTTACGCACACCATCAGGTTTATCGACAATTTGCAAAAAAAGCGCCCAACGGCGCACGCCGAGAGTTAGAGAAAAGGAAAAAGCGGCGATCAGAAGAAAAAAAATAAAATTGGCCAGCATAGATAACGATTAAGGTCTTGACAAAAAATGATAAATGAGTAAAATAAGGATAAATTTAACAACAAAATATAAAAATAATGAGAAAAAAAGTAGAAGAAAGAATCACACCGTTTTTAAGCATTAACGGTGAAAAATTAAAAGCAGAAATAGCAATGCTTAGCCCCAAAGAATTAGGCGAAATAAGATACCTGATTGGGGAAGAGATTAAAGAAGAAGAAGAAAAAATAAAAATTATCAGAAATAGAATGGAAAAAGCAGAATGTCTAGAAACAATGATAATTGATAGAATCTTCTTGAACCAAGAAGATATTAACAAGACAAAGATGGTTCTTGAAGCTTTTAACCAAAGATTTCAAGAACGCCATCAAGAACGCCGACGCCATCAACAGCGCTTTTAATCTCTACTAACCCGGACAAAAACTCCGGGTTTTTTAATTAAAAGAACACGGCTATAATTCTCGGCCTTTAGCTACGCTTATTTTCGCATCCGGACCGATAACGATAGTGTCGCGGCGCTTTAATTCTCCCGCCAAAACACGATTAGCAATTTGATCTTCCACTTGATCCTGAAGGAGACGGCGAAGAGGCCGGGCGCCAAATTTCGGGTCATAACCGGCTTTAGCCAATTTTTTAACGCCTAAACGATCGGCCTTGAGATCCATGCCTTTATCCGCCAATTGCTTTTTAATACCTTTTAGCATCAAGGTGGCGATTTGGAAAACATTATCTTCAGTCAACGGTTTAAAAACAATAATGCCGTCAAAACGATTGATAAGTTCAGGACGCATTGCCTTATTCAGTTGATTATCAATCAATTCCTGTTTGATGATATTCATATCCGTACCGGCTTTAATCTGTTCCTGAATATATAACGCGCCGATATTGGAGGTGGCAATAATGATTGATTCGGTAAAGCTAATTGTCCGGCCTTGCCCGTCAGTCAAGCGGCCATCATCAAGCAGCTGCAGGAACAGATTAAGAATATCCGGATGCGCCTTTTCAATTTCATCCAGCAAAATCAAAGAAAAAGGTTTTTTACGAACCGCTTCCGTCAGATAGCCGGGAGTGCCGTCAACATCGCCGATCATTTTGCGGACACTGTCGGCATATTGATATTCACTCATATCCAAACGAATCATATAATTCTCATCGCCGAAATAAACTTGAGAAACGGTTTTAGCTAATTCCGTCTTGCCGACGCCGGTCGGACCAAGAAATAGAAAACTGGCAATCGGCCGTTTCGTGTCTTTCAATTCCGCGCGGGCGCGGCGCAAACTAGCGGCCACCGCGCTGACCGCTTCCTCTTGCCCAACCATGCGCTGATGGATGTTATCTTCCAAGGACAATAATTTTTGACTTTCGCTTTCTGTTAATTTTTGAACAGGGATTCCGGTCATTTCACTGATAGCAATAGCAACGTGCTCTTTGGTACAAACGGAATCCTTGGGATTGCGGCGGCTGGCTTTAGCGGCGGCAATCACTGCATTCTGCAAGAGATTAACCGCTTTGGCCGGCAAAAATTTATCATGCAGATAGCGAGAAGACATCAGAACAGCCTGTTCCACGGCTGTATAAGCAACAAAAATCCTATATTTACCTTCCAACCAGGCGACCTTGCTTTCCACCATCTGAATCGCCTGATTAACCGCCGGTTCTTGAATGCCGACTGTGGTCATAGTTTCGCCTAAGGCTGTTTTTTCCAAAGCACGGGCATAATTATCAGAAGTAATTGTGGCCAGACAAAAGAGATTGCGGCGCTGTAAAGATTCAGACAAAACTTCCGATAAATCCAAACTCTGTTCGCCACCGGAACTAATACCGACCAGATTTTCAATATTGGCAATATGCAAAACAATATTGCCGGAACGGACAATTTCATTGATACAGGCCAAGAGACGCGCTTCCGCTTCTGCCGGCGAAGCGCCGCTGACGAGCCGGGAAACATCTATTTCTACCAAACGTTTATCTTGCAAAAACTTAGGTACTCTTTCTTCCACCATCAATTGGGCAATGCCGTTAATGACGGCGGTCTTGCCGACGCCATTCGCTCCGACCAAGAGAACGCCGGCCTGGCCGCTTTCCATGACTTCAAAAACAGAAGCGATTTCTTTGTTTCGATCAACGCATAATTCTAATCGGCCATATTTCGCCGCCAGCGTCAGATCATGGGAAAAATGATCCAAGGTCGGAGTCGCGATAGCGGTATACGCCCGATCCATGCCCGTACCCGGCTTTAAAGCGGCCAGGCCGCGGGAAATATGATAATTGGCAATCAATTGCCGATTGATTTGAAACCATTCACAAACGTTATTAATCTTATCCGCATCTACTTCCAAATCATACAAGATTTCCGCTAAAACAGAATCGCGGCGATAGCAAAACATCAAAGCATTAAGAGGCTCAATATTCTCCTGGTGGCGAGAAACGGCATCGACGAAAGCTGAAACTAAAACTTCTTGCAAAGCCGAGGAAAATTGGGGATGACGGTCAGAGCCATCCGGTCCGGCAAGATGTCGTTCAATCTTGCCGACCAAAGCAACAGGGTCAACATCTAGGCGGACAAAAATATTCTGAATCTGGCCGCAGGCAAGCAAAGCTCGGAAAAAATGCATAATAGAAACCTCTTTCTGCTTTAACTTGGCGGAAATTAAAAAAGCATCGGCTAAGACAGCAGCCATTTCCCGGCCGCAGCCGCTAGCGGCATTATAGCTATCCTGCCTTGCTTTTGATTCTGTCCGCCAATAATGATGGCTGATTTTTTTCTTAGAGGCAGCCGCTTCGCTGCGGCGATAAATTAAAAATAAATCCGCCCAAGACGACATTAAAAAAGCTAAAAGCAAAGGATGTTGATTTTCCCAAAAGAAAAGAATTTTTAATGGAGAAACGACCAAAGTTTCACGGCTGATCACCAGCCAGACGATTAGAGCTAGCCAGCCGGCAACGGCGATGATAGTTACTGCAACATCTAAAATCCGATCTGATTGTCTTTGTAATCGAGCCAAAGCAATGCCGGAACGGCTTAAAGGCTGATGCCAAAAAAGAAAACGCCCTTGCCACCAAGCGCCGCGCCCATACTCCTGATCGTCATTGAATTCTAATTCAGCCGCTGTATCTAACATAAAATAAAAAGACTAAGAAAGTTGGAAAGCAATAGCAAAAATAATAAATAAAGGCAAAGCCAGCCAAAACAAGATTAAAGCGACGCCGAGAACAACCCAAAAAAGCATAGCCAGACTTCGAAAAATAATCTGGACTAAGCGCATAAAAAAACTAATCAAGCGCCCGACAATATCCGTTTGCCCGTACATCGGTATAAAAATATTTTTTATCCAGACGGATAAACCTAGCACCCGCTGCTCTCCCCGCCAAAAACCTAAAACTCGGGAAGTAAAGCGCACAAAACCGACACTGTACCACCACAGCGGGAAAAAAAGAATATTGCCGGCAAAACGCCCTAAAATTTGAAACCCGGAAAGTATAAAATTTGACTTGAGCATATTATTGATTTAATTATAGCATTTAACCCTCTCAAGCACCAAATTATTTATCTTTTTTTGACATTAAAAAAGACTACTCGAAGATAGCCTGTTTTATCAAAGCAATAACTAATTTAAAAGACCTCTTTAATCTGGTAATTTTTAAAGCCGATAAAAATTAACCCAACCATATATTTATCCCCTATTTGACACCCGGCTCTAACTATATTATGATATATTTTAGCAGTCAAAGCACAAGAGTGCTAAATAATAAATAATTAATAAAATTATAATATGTTTAATAAATTTACAGAAAAATCTCAAGAAGCGATCATTAATGCCCAGGCTATCGCCGCCAATTTTGGCCAGCCGAATATTGAAGCGCTGCATATTTTTCTTTCTTTGCTCCAACAGACGGATAGCTTGGTCAAACCGATATTGGAAAAATTAAAAATTGATCCGGATATTCTGGAAGAATATGCCATTACGGAAATAAAAAAATTACCGAAGAGTAAAATTGATCTGAACAACGGCCCGATTCAGGCAGTGTCCGGCACCAACGAAACGGCTCTGATTTTAGAGCGTTCTAAAAAAGAAGCGGACGGCCTCGGCGATGAATTTATTTCCACCGAACATATTCTCCTAGCTCTTATCGGCGTCGCTTCTCCGGTCCAGTCTATTCTTTTAAATTTCAAAGTAGAATATCAAAAGGTAGTAGCTATTCTCCAAGAGCTCCGCGGCGGCGAACATATAACCGAGCCTAACTCCGAGGGAAAATTTAAAGTTTTGGAAAAATATACCACCAATCTAACCGAACTGGCGCGCCAGGAAAAATTAGATCCGGTCGTCGGCCGCGATATGGAAGTGCGCCGGGTGATGCAAGTTCTCTTGCGCCGCACTAAAAATAATCCGGTTTTGATCGGCGAAGCCGGCACCGGCAAGACGGCGATTGTGGAAGGCTTGGCTCAGCGCATCGTTGCCGGCGACGTTCCAGAAAATTTAAAAAACAAAGAAATCGTTAGTCTTGATCTCGGTTCTCTGGTGGCAGGCGCTAAATTTCGCGGCGAATTTGAAGATCGCCTTAAAGCCGTCCTTAAAGAAGTCCAGCGCCAAAATGGCAATATTATTCTCTTTATCGATGAACTTCACACTCTGATCGGCACCGGTACTTCCGAAGGCTCGATGGATGCCTCCAATATGTTGAAACCGGCCTTAGCCCGCGGCGAATTACGCACGATTGGCGCCACCACAACCAAAGAATATCAAAAATATATTGAAAAGGATGCCGCTTTAGAACGACGTTTCCAGCCGATTATGGTTAACGAGCCGAGTATTGAAGACACGATCAGCATGCTCCGCGGCTTAAAAGAAAAATATGAAGTCCACCATGGCGTCCGCATCACCGATGATGCCTTAACCGCAGCCGCTAAGCTTTCCAACCGCTACATCAGCGATCGTTTTCTGCCGGATAAAGCCGTGGATCTGATTGATGAAGCCACCTCTTCCCTGCGCATGGAAATTGATTCCATGCCCGATGAACTAGACCAGCTTAAGCGCCGTCTGAAACAATTAGAATTGAATAAAGCCGCTCTCTTGTCCGCCGATAAAAAAACACCGAAACTGCGCAGCATCAATCAGGAATTGAGCCGATTAAAAGAAAAGGCCCATCAGCTGGAATTACATTGGAATAATGAAAAAAATATTATTTCTCAGATCCGCCAGCATAAGAAAGAAATTGACGAGTTAAAAATAAAGGCGGAAATCAGCCAGCGCCAAGGCGCCGATTTAACAGAAGTCGCCAAGATAAAATATGGCCTGATTCCGGAATTGGAAAATAAAATTAAGGCCAGCCAAGAAGAACTGGCCAAGATCCAGAAAAAAGGCCAGCGCATCCTTAAAGAAGAAGTCGACGAAGAAGATATTGCCAAAGTCGTAGCCCGCTGGACCGGTATTCCTGTTAACAAAATGCTCGCCGACGATTTACAAAAATTGGCGGAAGCAGAGAAAGAATTAGCTTTGGAAGTTATCGGCCAAGACGAAGCCATCACGGCTGTAGCCAAAGCCATCCGCCGTTCCCGCGCCGGCATCAACGAAGAAAAACGCCCCATCGGTTCTTTCCTTTTTATCGGCCCGACCGGCGTCGGTAAAACCGAATTGGCCAAAGCGCTCGCCCGCTTCTTGTTTGACGATGAAAATTCTCTAATTCGCTTAGATATGAGCGAATACATGGAAAAACATTCCGTAGCCAAGCTCATCGGTTCCCCTCCCGGCTATATCGGCCATGATGAAGGCGGACAATTAACAGAAAAGGTACGCCGCCATCCTTACAGCGTTCTGCTTTTTGATGAAATTGAAAAAGCGCATCCGGATATGTTTAATATGCTGCTGCAAATTTTGGACGACGGCCGCTTGACCGACTCCAAGGGTCGGATAGTAAATTTCAAAAATACGGTTATTATCATGACTTCCAATCTCGGCAATGAAGTGATTAAACAATATTCCATCGGCTTCGGCGAGGAAGATGAGCAGCCCAAGAAAGAACAAGCCCGTTCCCGCGAAATGAAAGATAAGGTCGACAAGATCTTGAAAGAAAATTTTAAACTGGAATTCTTAAATCGCATTGATGAAATTGTCCTCTTTAAGAGCCTGCAGATGGCTGACTTAGAAAAAATTGTCGATCTGGAACTGAAAAAGGTGGAAAAAAGGCTGAATGCAAAAAATATTACTTTACACATCGGCTCGAAGGTGAAAAAATTCCTTGCCGAAAAAGGATATGACGTCACCTATGGCGCCCGGCCGCTGAAGCGCGTCATTCAAAACCTAATCTTGGATGAATTGGCTCTCCGGATTGTCGAAAATAAAATTCATGAAGGCGACCAGATAAAAATAGAAATGAACGGTCAAGACGGAATTACCATCAACAGCAACGGGCCAAAAACAAAAAAATAATCATTTGCTTAAAACCGCTGTTTTTTGCCAAAACAGCGGTTTTTTGCTAAACACGGTAAAACTTTAAAAAATCTATTTGGTATCCACGGAAAAATATATTATAATGAAAATACTTTAATTATTATCCCTTATATGAAAAAAAACCTCTTGCTGGCGATTCTGACAACGGTGATTATTCTGCCGATGTCCTGCTGGCCCGTACAAGCTCAAGAAGTAGACCCGAAGTTTAATCCAAACCTAATCCTGAGCGATGAAGAATTACTGGACTATGACAGTCTCAGTCTCCAGCAAATTCAATCTTTTTTAGAAAATCAAGGCAGCTATCTGGCAACCTACCGCACAACTAACGCCCATGGCACCGTCAAATCAGCCGCCGAGATAATCTATGACGCCGCCAATAATAATTATGATTGTGAAGACGCCGACTTGAGCGATGCTCCGACAGAAGCCGAAAAAAAAGCCAAATGCCGCCACATTACGACCGTCAATCCCAAATTCTTATTAGTCCTTCTGCAAAAAGAAGCGAGTTTGGTTGAAGATCCCAGCCCGAGCCAATCTCATCTTGATTGGGCGACCGGCTACGGCTGCCCGGATAATTGGGCCTGCAACCCTTATTACAAAGGTTTTGGCAAGCAAGTAAATAGCGCTTCCTTACAATTTCTTGCCTATGTTAACGAATCCAGCCATTATCCTTATCAAGCCGGCAATACTTATACAATTAATAATACCTTGGATCCATATTGCACAACTGAAAATCAAACGATGTCAGTTACTCCGGCGAACAAAGCGACAGCCGCTCTCTATGATTATACTCCCCATGTTTTCAATGGTAACTATAATGTCTATAAACTTTACCAGCGTTATTTTCCGACACACCCCGCCCGTTATCCCGACGGTTCTCTCTTGCAAGCCAAAAATGAAGTCGGTGTCTGGCTGATTCAAAATGGTAAAAAACGGCCGTTCTTAAGTAAAAGCGCCTTAATTTCGCGTTATAGTTTAGATAAAATTATTACGGTAGATAAATCGGAATTAGAACCATACACCAAGGGCGCGCCGATTAGCCTGCCCAATTATTCCCTAGTTCGAGCAACGGATAAAAGTTTATATTTAATTGTCGGCGATCAAAAGCGTAAATTCGCCAGCCAGGAAGTTTTTAAAAAATTCGGCTTTAACCCGGGAGAAATTATTGAGGTTAGCGCGGCTGATTTAGAAAATTATGATAATGGCACTGCTCTGACCGCCGCTTCTACTTATCCGACCGGCGCTTTGATGCGCGATCCCAAGACCGGCGGCGTTTATTATGTTCAAGACGGACAGAAAGCGCCGATTATCGACAAAACTCTCTTGGCCGCTAAATTTAAGGGCAAAACAATTATGAAAGTAACGGCGGCGGAATTAGCTCAATACAAAAAAATTGCCCCCATCTTATTTGATAACGGCGAACTCCTAAAATCTAACAGCGCCAACTCTGTCTATTTGATTGTTAACGGCCAGAAACGCCCGTTCCAGAGCGGCAGCGATTTTGAAAAGCTTGGTTATAAATGGAATAATATTATCAGCGTTTCTCCGCAATTGCTCTATCTCTATCCTCTCGGCGATCCGATAACATATGATATTGCCGAGAATGAATAATTTGTTAAAAATTATTTAAATCATAAATTATGCCTATAGTCGCCGCTGCTTTCTTGCCGCCTTCCCCTCTGCTTATTCCCGAAATCGGCAAGCAGAATCAATTAATCCTTCAAAAGACCGGCCAGGCCTATCAAACCGTCGCTGAAATTTTGAAAGCGGCGGAAACCGAAGTGATTATCATTATCTCTCCGCACGGATCGGCGCAAGCAGATAATGTTAGTCTTAACATCAACCCGGTTTTAGAGCTGTCTTTTCGAGAATTTGGCTATCTGGCAACTATCGGCACGTTTACACCCGCTCTGAGTTTAGCCGATCGAATCAGGGAAGAAACAGATAGTGATTTACCGGTCCGCCTGATCAGTCAAAAATTATTGGATTACGGCAGCGCCGTCCCTCTGCATTTGCTTAACAACAGTCTGGCTAAAATTAAAGTCCTGCCTCTTTTCCCGGCCGAAAAAAAAGATCGTGCCTATCACTATCAATTCGGTCGAAAACTGGGAACAATTCTGCACTCTCAGCCAGAAAAAATCGCCATAATCGCCGTCGGCGATCTTTCCCGCCGTTTGAAAAAAAATTCACCCGAAGGTTATTCGCCCAAAGGCGCCCGTTTTGATAACCGCGTAGTTGAATATTTGAACGATGCGGAAAATGGACTGAATAAAATTTTATCCATTGATGACAAACTGGCAACCGAGGTTTTAGAGGGAGGGCTTAAGCAATTATCCTTGCTGCTCGGGGCTATCGGCGACCGCTATCAACCGCAAATTTTAGCCTATCAAAATGATTTCGGTACCGGCTATCTCAGCGTTAATTTTAATTTACAAATAGCGCCGATTTAATTTATGGAGAAAATCGCCGATTTGCTTAAAAAGCGAACAGTCCAAAAAGCACCGGCTTATCCCTGGCAAGATTTAGCCCTAAGGATTATCAAAGAATTAAATATCCCCGGCTTTAAGCGCGGAGCGATTTTTAAAGTCTGCAAAGAATTGCCGGCCAATTTGATCGAACGGGCAATGAACGATACCAAAGAACTCTGCCACAACGGAAGCGCCTGGCAATATTTTTTCAAAATCATCAGCCAATATCTGCCCAAAACAGAAAAAACAATAAAAATAAAAAAGTTAAAAGCGAAAGCTAAATAAATATATGCTTGGAAAAATCCGATCGATTATTATCCACCCCGATCCCCGGCTGCGCCAAATTGCCGAAGTGGTTCCGGAAAATAAAATCAAACAACCGGAATTTCAACAATTGCTGGTTGATATGGAGGCAACGATGCGCGAAAAAGATGGCGCCGGTTTAGCGGCACCCCAAGTCGGAGTCAGTCTCCGCGTGGTGGCAATAGCCGATAAGGATAATAAGAATCTTCTATTAATCAATCCGCAGATTACCCGCCGTTCCTGGGGTAAAACCATCGGTGAAGAAGGCTGTCTGTCTGTTCTTGATAGCCGCGGCCGCATCATCTACGGCCGCGTGGAACGACATAAGCATGTTACCTGCCAATATCTTGATAAACAGGGTAAAAAGAAAAAAGTCCAGGCCGATGAACATCTGTCGCGGGTAATTCAGCATGAACTCGACCATCTAGACGGCGTTCTTTTTATCGACCGACTGATTGTTTAAAATTATTTTATAAAACCGCTTGATCAAAAAACGCCGCCCCGGAGGACGGCGCAAATTATCAATTTTTCTTTTTCCGTTTTCGAAAAGTAAAATAAAGCCAGATAATACCGAGAAATAAGAGCAATCCCGTAATTTCCTGATAATAACGATGCAGGAGATCGCGGTTGGCTCCAGCAAAATAACCTAAAGCGGCCAGAATAGAAACCCAAACCAAAGAACCGGCGGCCGTGCAAAAAACAAACCGTCCGAAAGGCATTCGGGAAAAACCGGCCGGAATGGAAATTAAATGCCGCACCACAGGAATTAAGCGGCCGATAAAAGTAGAACGGCTGGCATCGCGCAAAAAGAAATTTTCTGCTTTTTCTACTTTCTTCCGGTTAATCCGCAAAAAATGAGCGAATTTATGATCCGATAATTTATAAATCAAAAGCCTGCCCAGCCACATTGAGAGTAAATAATTAATGCAGGCGCCGATTACGCTGCCGATGACGCCGAAAAATATCACCAAAAAAATATTAAACTGCCCTTCACTGGCCAGCCAAGCCGCCGGCGGGATGACTACTTCCGAAGGCAAGGGCAAGAAAGAGCTTTCGATGGCCATTAAGATTGTCAAACCGGCATAGCCGGCGCCCTGAGTCACGTTCATCACCCAGGTGATAATAAAATTAAACATTAAATCGGGATTAAAAAAAGAATCTTTTAAGATAATTTATTATAGCATTAACTCTGCAACCATGTCTAAACAGAAAATCAGAACAATCTTCATGGGTACCCCCGACTTTGCCGTTCCCGGCCTGAGGCGTCTGTTAAGCGCCGCCGATTTTGAAGTAATCGCCGTCTATACTCAGCCGGATAAACCGGTCGGGAGAAAACAAATCTTGACGCCGCCGCCGGTTAAAACAATTGCTCAAGCCGCCGGTATTACCGTCTGCCAACCGGAAAAAATAAAAACGGAAACAGAAAATATCGCCGGTTTAAAGCCAGACTTGATTGTCGTCATCGCTTATGGAAAAATAATTCCTCAAAGTATTTTGGATATTCCTGCTTACGGCTGTATTAATGTCCACGCTTCCCTGCTGCCGAAATATCGCGGCGCCGCCTGCCTGAACGCGCCAATTTTAAACGGCGACCAGGAAACCGGCATCACTGTTATGAAAATGGAGGCCGGTTTAGACACCGGTCCGATCCTTCATCAAGAAAAAATTAAATTAAACGGCAAAGAAACTTTAGAAGAATTGCATGATTGTTTATCACAACTAGGAGCTAAAATTTTGATTCCGGTTTTACAAGATTACTGCCACGGCAGAATCGAACCAAAAATACAAAACGAAACGGAAGCGAGTTATGTCGGTTTAGTTAAAAAAGAAGACGGAAAAATTGATCCAAAAAAAACGGCCGTAGAGATTGAGCGTCAAATCCGCGCCTTAAATCCTTGGCCAGGAACTTTTTTGCTATTACCGAATAATGAACATTTAAAAATTCTGTCAGCGCAGGCGGAAAATGGGGTAAATAATAAAAAAATTGGCGAAATTTACGTTAAAGACGGGCGCTTATACCTTACTTGTGGACAAAATTCCCTGCTTATATTAAAATTACAACGTCAAAATCGGAACGCGTTAACTGCCTCCGACTTTTTAAAAGGTAATCAAGAGATTATCGGTTTGATGGCCGCTTAAAAAACGGCATAAAATACTAATGGCCCTTTCGTCTAACGGTTAGGACGCCAGGTTCTCATCCTGGTAATAGGGGTCCGATTCCCCTAGGGGCTACTATTGGGGAACTGGCTTGCGCCAGTTCTCTTTTTGTTTGTAGAATTAGCGAAAGTTTGGGTGTTCGATTTTCTGAAAAATCAAAAACGGGTTTTTCGGGAAAAATCAAACACTGTAATTTCAATTTTGCCTCATATTTTGCCTGCCGGTAGAAAGGAGCGAGACCGGAAATGACTTTAAAAACTTTGTCAGTGTCTTTGGCGATATTAATATCAATGACCGGCTGATCGCAAGCGGTAGCCTGCAATTCATTAATAGTGTTTTTCACTTTTTCCATTTCGTTTTTAAAGTCCTCATCATCCAGTAAATCTTTTTTCTTCATTTCAATCAGTTTGACTTTCTCACTTTGGAGAACGGCTAATTTTTCTTTGGCTGAATTAAGATTATTTTTCATGGCTCCGTTTTTCTCTTTAACGACTTCCAGTAATATTTTTTGATAATTCTTTAGCCATTTTTCGCTTGGTGTGATTCTTTTTAATAAGTCGTGGAATTCGTCTTCTAATTTATCTTTAGACACAGATTTTAATCCGTGGCAGTCTTTGTTATAGCATTTATAAAACGGGTATTTTTTACCGCTTTTGCTTTTAGACATACAGGCGGTTAATGGCCGGCCACAATGCGGACATAAAATAAAATGGCGGAGCGGAAAAGTTTCATTAACTCTGGCGATAGAAATATTATCGCCCTTATTTCCGTTCTTAATCAGTTTCTGACATTTATAAAATATTTGTTCGCTGATTATTTTCTCATGCGTTCCGGGATATTCTTGGCCGTTAACGGTCATTATTCCGAGATAAAATTTGTCGATTAAAATTTTAAATAAAGTTTGGTTGCTTAACTCTTTATTTTTCCAAGACTTGAATCCGACTTTAATCATAAGTTTTCTGATTTCTTCCATTTGATAGGCTCCGGTTGAGAATTTATCAAAGGCCATTTTGATTATCTCGGCTCGTTCTCGATCTACGGTTATAATGGCCTTATTCTGACTATCACGAGCGTTTAAATATCCTAGAGGGGCTTTGTAGCACCAAATACCCTGTTTTATCTTTTCTAACATACAAGACGACACCCTTTCGCTCCTAACGTCATTATCAAACTGGGCGAACGAGGCCATGATCGTGCCGATTAGTTTTCCGCTCGGTGTTTTATCGACTGTTTCAGTAGCGGAGATAAATTTTATCTTTAATTCTTCTAAAGCCATTAAAATAGTGGCGTAATCTTTTACGTTTCTTGATAGTCTATCAATTTTATAGACAATAACCGAATCTACATTTTTATAATTTTTCTGACAGTAGGCAAGCAAGTCTTGTAGTCCTTTGCGGTTTACAGTTTTGGCGGACACTCCATCATCATGAAATAACTTAATAATCTCAATATTGTGATTGAGGGCGTATTCTTGGCAAGCCTTTTTCTGTTGCTCAAGGCTAACGCCATTTTGGGCTTGATCTTCGGTTGAAACCCGGTAATAAATAATTCCTTTTTGCATATAATTAAATTAATAATTAAAAAGAGAGCAGTGGACTGTCGGACACAACCGTATATAAAACACGATTGAAACAGCCACTGCTCCCTTTATATCAAAACGACTTATCTCGTCTTTGTGATTTGAAGTGGTTGTGTTTTATATATTTGGTTGTGTCCACTTTGAATATTAGCATATTTTTGTATTTTATCAATATTTATTAATTTATAGTCTATTTTGGCGTTTTTCTATGGTTGTTATCATAATAGAAATCACAAGCTAGATAAGCCAGTTGATAGAGATCACGCCTGGCGGCGATAAGCTCTTCTTCGGAATAATCATTAGCATAAACGCCGAGATTTTTCCGGATGGCTTCTAGGCTCAACATTTTTTTGGGAACGAAACTATGTTTACATCAAAGGTTTAATTTTTAGAGACATTTGCTAACCGTTTTTAAAGAGGCGGTAGCGAACCTCTCCGACATAGTCGGATTTATACTGCTTATCCAGCAATAACTCCGGGGGCGATTTGAGACTATTAAGATACGCTTTTACTTTCTGCCCGGTAATAATAATTTCCGGGCGTTTGAGCTGACGGGAATAAAAGACTTTCTTCTTGCTGGCCAGTCTTCCGTCAAACAACTCTTTGGCGATATATTTAGCCACATAGAGGCCGACACGAGAGACGTGGCGGATGTTATTAATGTTGACGAAGCCATATCGCCAGAGCTTGGCTAAACTGCTATTAGCCGTATAAGGAAGATTAGACAAGACGTGATAATGGATATTTCCACCGTGTTCTTTTCTGACTTTAGAGCGATAATAATAATCGCTTTGAAATTCGGGAACGGCTAAATAAAGTAAGTCCGGATAATACCGCTTTAATCTTTTAATGAAGTTAGAAAAGACTAAATTACATTTGGTAATATCCGTAAACGAGCCGTCGCTCGATTTCTTGTCGTCAAAAGTCAAAGTAATGAAGACTTTTAATTCCGGATTAGAATTAACGAGGCGAACAATATTAGCTCTTGTCCGCCTAAGCGAGAAGTCGCTTTTTATCGCTTGTTCTATTTTCTCATAATACTCATTAGCTTTAGATACTTTGGTCTTATCTTTTTTCTGTCTTCGCTTTTTTCTCTTGTGGTTAATTCTAATCGCTCGTTCGTAAGAGTATATTTCAATCAAATCCCCCGATTTGATTAGTTTTTGCCGGTAAGCCAATGGTTTGTATTCCATAGCAGACGGCGTTAAGTGTGCCTATAGTCAAGTTAATAGGCACACGCTTTGTTTCTTCGTTTATCCCGTAGAGCCGGCCGCCCCCGTTTTCCTTTTTTCGGCTCCCCCACGGGGGATCCGCCGGAAAAAAGAAAAAACGGTGGGGCGGGCCGGCAACTTCCGAGACTCAAAGGAACAATAAAAGACGACAAGGCCGTCTTATCTGGGGCTTAGCAGTAGCCCCGATAAGACGGCCACTCGGCCAAACAAAAAACACAAGCCATATATCCGGATATATTGCTCGTGTTTTATTTGAGTTGGCAAAGATTTAGACTTTGCTCGTTATTATATTGAAGACTGCGTTTTTAATTCATGGACGTAATCTGACTAGCCGTAGCTAGGTTTTATCTTCCTGCCTTATTATGTTTATTAATAAGTCTATGAGAGTATTATAGCAGAAATCGCAGGCCAAATCAAGGGACTGATTTGTTGATTTTTCAGAGTTCTGGCGGATTATTTGATTCTCTGTGGATAAATTGATTTATTTAGTCTTTAGTGGTAATTTAAAAATATACAAATATTGGCTTTATGAATAAAAATTGTTTAGAAACATGCGAGAAATTGAAAGTTAGCCCCGATTATTTTCTTTTTAATCTGTATAATGGCTATTTTTGCGATAGAAAGAAGTTAGACCCTTTTCGAGATTATCTTAATATTATAAAAAAACTACTGCCTGATAATATACAAATTTTAGAAATAGGAGGAGGAGCAGGAATTGTTGGCCAATTTTTGAAAGAATGTCTGTCAGAATTTGGAATAGATTCTCAATTAACAATTGTTGATATAGATAAAACAAGTCTTAAATATAATATTGACCCGCTAACTAAGAAAATTATTAGCGACAACAAAAGCCTACCATTTGCCAATAACTCATTTGATATTGTATGTGCTAGGAGTGCAACCCATTACGAAAAGAGTAAGGAAGATATAAATATAGTTTTAAAAGAAGTTTCCAGAGTATTAAAATCAAAAGGTTTTTATTTAGACCAATCAATAACCTTTGAAGATAAGCTAGAAAGAGAGCTTTTTAAAAATGTCCATAAAATCTTGGGTAGGACAATGACATTAATGGGTAGCTTAGAATATGGCAGGCTTTTAAATAATTTTTTAAACATAACCCCATTTGATAGAAAAATAGATGGTTGTTTTCAAAAACAAAGTGATTTAAAAAAGAGGTATCCACTTAGCGAGAATATTATTCAACAAATAAAAGATTTGATAGCAACAAATAAGAATATCCCACATTTCTATTTAAACAATAATAGCTTTAGTTGGGAGGTTCCTTTCACTTTATTTGTTGGTACTAATAAAAAAATATATGGAGAATAAACAACGAGTACAAAGCTATCTTTTTGTTCCAGCGAGCGAAAATAAAAGTCTTCTCAAATCAAGTGAGTTAGTAAAAAACGAAAAGACTACTCGTATTATTGATTTGGAGGATTCTGTAAAAGATGCGACCAATATTGAACGCTCTGGGCGCTTAAAAGAAGAGGCTAGAAAATCATTATTAGAATATCTCCCCAGTGATAATGAGCCATTTTGCTTAAGAATTAATGATTTACGATCCTTTTTTTGGAAAGATGACATCGAGCTAATATCTTCTCTAAAAGACAAAGTTGATTTTAAAAATCTTTGTCAGGGCATTGTTCTGTCAAAGACAAACTCAGTAGAGGAAGTTAGAGAATTAACCTCGCTATTAAATGATAAAGGGCTAAATCCTGCCATAATTCCGCTTATTGAAACTTTGCAGGGGATGGATAATCTCGGTCAAATAATCAATGAAAAAAATATTAAATCAATAATATTCGGACATCATGATTATTTTTACGAAAAAGGTGTTTTCCCAATTCCTAATACGGCCTTGTCTTCAAGGGAATACAGGAATATTTTAGAACAAATCACTTCCGTTCTTAAAGATAATAAAATTGAATTTATTGATGGCATTTGTCCTTATTTGTATGATAAAGAAATAATGCAAGATTCTTGTAGGTATCTTTATCAACAAAATAAAGATGGTTATTTAGGAAAACTTGCTCTTAATCCGAAACAAGTAGAGGCTATAGATTCTACTGATGACTGGGACAAAGAGCTTGAACTTACTTCCGAAGATGATGAAGTTAGTATTGAGAAAAAAAGAAGTATCGCAAGAGAAATAGTAAAAATGTATGAAAATCGCTCAAAGGCGCAATTAGGGGTAGGACGAACAGAGGAAAAATATCTCTCACCGCAACAGTATTATTTAGCGCAAGAAATTTTACGTGAAGATAATGAAAAAGATAAAGAACAAAAAAATATAAAATTCCGTTAATTATAATAATCAAGCTATTCAAATTTAGTTTAAAATTTCCGCCCACTTCTTAATTTCCCCAATAATTCCCTCAAAATTTTTGGAAACTTGAGACCTCAGGACTACTAATTAAAAACATCCAGTGTATACTGAATGTTTTTAATTAAATAAGAGTTACTTATTAAATTTTAACCTAAATCTAGAAATAGCTGAATAAAACCAGTGGTATTAACCCAGTAATTTTTTGCCCCTTTGCTTTTTAGATATTTTTCAATTTGGTTTCTTTGGGTAAATAATTTTTTTGACTTTTGCTGTATATCTTCGCCGATTAACTTATTCGAATAAGTTCCGTCAAGAAAAGATATATAAAAAACATTTTCTTTGGTTTCTCTTAACTCTAATATTTTGATTAGTTCATCAATTTGTTTATTTTGTTCTCCACCGCCAGTATTAAGATGCTTGGCCTCGAGTATAAATATCTTTTTATTATTTTTAATAATCAAATCAAGCATTTTGCCTTGATTTTTTGTTTTCAAATTAATACCAAGCCTTTTTGCCACTGCGTCATTATAAAAAACATCTTTAGAAAAACTAGTTACGCATTTTTTAGATTTATCAAAGTCTTCCCAATTCTTTACTAATTTATAGCCAAAATCCGTTGTTAAGAAAGCAATTAATTTTTTTTCTCCGAGCCTGCCTTTTTTTCTTGAAGCATTAGTATCTATTATTGCCTGTATCCAATTTTCTGGAGCTTTATCGTCTAAAATTCTTTTTCTAATAAACAAATCAGTAATTTTTTTAAACGAATCAAAATCATTTTTTATTAAATCTCTGGTTGTATCGCAAGCGTTTACAAAACAGCCCAACTCCGAACAATTAGAATACTCATTAAAATCATCAAACAATTTTTTATAATATTTTTCTACTGTCTCCTTACTCTCTTTATTTTCTTTTAATTTCTTGATGGTTATCAAGGTTTCTTTGATATTCTTAACATGCGCTATATATTCTTTAATTCTTGGGTCTTTTTCAAGAATAAAGTAGTTAATGTCTAATTGATCTTCCGAGTTTTCTTGTGAAACCTTAAAATAATGAAGGCTGTTTTTCATAGTTTTTCTGGTATATATAGTTGAGTAATTTATAGGTAAAATCAAAAGAAATTCTTTTGCGGTTGTTGTCTCGGAAATTAGTTAAAAAGTAAGAAAAATATTTTTCTCTGTTTTTATTTAATTCCTCATTGAATTCTTTTAGAAGTTTCTGCTGTTGTTCTTGGGATAAATTTTCTTTAAATATCAAATGAGCCATATTCCGGGAAGAAACTTTTCCGGCCAACCCGAGTATCTGATATTTTCTTATGTCTTCTAATTGAATCTTCTTGCCATTTTTACTATCTATTGCTCTTAAAACCAAAATATTTTTTTCTAATATATCTTTTACATCCTGATTTATACTTATAGTTTTTTTGTCTTTAATATTTTGAATAGCAATTTCGACTTTTTGATTACCCGGTATTAGAAAACTTTCGGTTAACCTAAAAACTCCTAAATAATTTTGTATATAATTGACCTTTTTAATAAATTCTCCACCCAGTTGCCAATCATATTTCTTTTCAACGGTAAAATTTATCTTTTTCTTTTCAGGAAATACAGTTGCGTTGATAATATCTTTCTCAGTAGCCTTATTCTTCTTTTTATAATAAAAAGCCACCACGTTATAAGTAGTATCCTCAAAAACCTGCTCGGAAAAAATATTTAATTTTACTATTTGAAATTTTTCAAAAAACAGATTTCTTGTTTTTTTTGAGTTTTCAGCACTAAGAAAATTAAGCGGAACGATAATAATGCCTTCGTCGCTATTAAGCATTGATATTATAGAAACCTGGTATAAATCTTCAAAAATGGCGTTTTTCCCTGAAAAAAATTGATTTTTAGTTTTATTGTCCGCCTTATTTTTATTTAAATATGGAGGATTTGTACAGATAAATTTGTATTTCAAGGGGTTATTAATAGAATCATTTAAAAAGACGCGTTTATTGTCAGTATAATTTTTATCTACGTCAAAACCTTTGATTGATTTACAACCATTTTTTTCAGACCAAGCCATTAAATCCCTATTTCCGGCAAAAGGATCAATAACATTTTTGCCTTTAACGTATTCTTCAAAACCTTGAAGGATATAATTAGATTGCTTGGTAAAAAATTGTCCGAGCTGTTTTTTCATGTCAGGGTTATTATATGAGATATTATATCACTTATTACAAGGAGAAACAACTTGTAAAATAAGCTGTAAAGCGGCATAAATATAATATATTTTGCCTAAAATTATGTTAAAAAATGATTGCCCGCTAACGGCTGAGCTACTTTTAATTTGACGGATTAAGAGATAGAGAGTATCGGCATCAAAGCAAAATTAAATTAAAGAGATAACCGGTTAAAATGATACCGACTCCGACCACCGAGGCAAAAATAACAATCAATTTAGTTTTCATGACTTTTTTTAAAATCATAAATTCCGGTAACGACAAGGCGGTAATCGCCATCATAAATGACAAAGTCGTGCCAATCGCTACGCCTTTTTCGGTCAAAGCACTGATCAGAGGAATAACCCCGGCGGCATTAGCATACAACGGAATACCTATTAAAGTTGCCAGGGGCACAACATACCATTTATCCGCTCCGGCGTATTGCATCAAAAAATCAGCCGGAACATATCCGTGAATCCAAGCCCCTAGACCGACACCAACCAATATATAAGGCCACACCTTTTTGAATATATCTATTGCGTAATTTAAAGCATAAGTCATCCTTTCTGGCTGACTCATTTTAGTTTCTGAAACCGTATTATTTTTTGATTTATTCTGCCAAACAAAATCAGCGACTAAATGCTCGACTTTCATGTGGTCAATGAACAAACCGGAAACGATAGCGATGACTAAACCGCTTAAAATATAGAGTAAAGATATTTCCCAGCCAAAAAGACCGAAAAGCAGAACTAAAGCTACCTCATTAATCATTGGCGAGGCAATCAAAAAAGAAAAGGTAACACCAAGCGGCACGCCAACTTCGACAAAGCCTAGAAATAAAGGAATAGCTGAGCAGGAGCAAAAAGGAGTTATAATTCCAAGCAAAGAAGCCAAGACATGACCGGTTAATTTATTTTTCTTAGCCAAAAACAAACGCACTTTCTCCGGTGACAGATAAGTACGAACAAACGACACGATAAAAATAATAAAAAACAGCAAAATAAATATTTTTAGGATATCGAAAATAAAGAAATTAACCGCACTGGACAATAGTGTTTTTGGAACAATATTAAAAACAGAATAGGTTAGCCAATCAGCTAATAATTGTAGAGGGTAAAACATAATTTAGCACTTACCACCACAAGAACAATGATCATTTGTCTTTTCAGTCTCAAGTTGTTCATTGTTAGTGCTTAGTAATTCTTTAATTTTTTCAATACTTGGCAAACCGCCAGCTAAAACTGCTTTACCGTTAATAACTAAAACTGGCGAAGACATCATCCCCGTATCAAGCAATTTTTGAATGTCGGAGCTATATTCCACCTCTGTAGTGATATTTAGTTCTTTAGCTGCTTCCTTGGTTAATTCGTGAAGTTTCTTGCAGGTTGGGCAACCAGAGCCTAACACTTGAATCGAAGTAATTTGGTTATTCATAGTTTTTTAAAAAATTAGTTAATGATAAATTATATTTTTTAAATATAGCGGAGTTGATAGAATAGTAATTTTTCTTCCATTCCTGCCGAATTTTAAGCAAACCTAAATCAAGCATAATTTTTAAATGACTAGAAACGAGATTTTGGGATAAATCGAGATTGGGATATATTTCGCAGACACAACGTTCCCCATCCTTTAATAGGCACAGGATTCTTAAACGATTATCATCGCCAATTATTCTTAAAAACTTGGCAAGATTGGCAAACTCCTCCGTTAATTTTTTATTGGTACAGCATTTTGGTTTCATATAATTATATAATCAATATATATTGATATGATACTCTACTTAAAATGTTAGGTCAAACGTCTTTCTTGCTATCTGATCTAATTCTTTAAAAATTCCCCCCATTTTTCAACTTCTTTGATAATCTTCTTAAAATTTTGTGAAATTTCGGAAGACAGGACTATATCAAAAAACGCCCAGTAAAACTGAGCGTTTTTTAATTAAACAAAGACAACTTGCACTATAGTCAAATCAAATCTGTATTATCATTGTCGTTCATCTTTAATAGCAGAATAGTACGGCTCAAGTGCTGCGAGACAAAATACTTCTATGGGCTGTTAAATTAATTAATTTAAAAAGATATAATTTACTTATTATTACCGCACAAAATATGCCGCTCCGGCAAATTATTAAAAAAATCGCTCAACCCTTCACTAAATTTATTATACTTAATCGGAATTTCTAAGGTGCCAAAAGCATACGGGGCCGCTTGATATTGGCTGAAGTAAATAACCACACCCTGATTGTCCAAATAGAAATTACGATAATTATCAAACTTAGGCGCTGATCCCTCGCGAATCCATGCCAATTCACTATTATCCATAGGCAAACCCTTGGCTTTATAAGCGGCAATGGCTTGCGGTTCGGCGTTGCGCCAAAAAGTTGTTAAATACTGGTAATCGGATTTAAAAATATCGTTGTAAGATAAACGTTGGCCTGTCTCCAGGCTGTAAGTTCGAAAATTAGGGATTTCAGAACCATGAGCCCCGCCGGTGAATTGATAAATATAAAAGCGGACGCTAACAGTTTTATCCTCATACTGCGAAATTTTATATCTAATCCAAAGGCTGGATTTCCAGTGGGCGCTGTTTTCTCCCGGTCCAAAATCTTTGATTGTCTGGCCGATAAAATCCGTTAAATTTTTGTCAATCTTCGCTTGGCCAATTTGCGGATATTCAACGTTGAGATCAAGCGTGGCGGTCGACTTAACAATCTTTTTAGTCTTAACATTCAAAGATTTATAGCAAGGAGAAGCGATTAAAATCATATTGGTTGCTTTTGGGGCCGAAGTCACAATCACAGTCTTATTAATTTGGCTATATATCTTTTCTGAAGACAGAGGAGCGGCCGAAATTCCTTCAGCCCCCGCTACGAATGCGGCGCCGGCAAGCAAAATAACCATTGAGAGTTGAATGATAAAAAATTTTTTACTTATTAATTGCTGTCCGAAAATTTTCATAGTTTTATGACTAATTTATATAGATCGAAATAATTTGTCAATTAAAAAATTTTCGCCTATTTCTTCATTTTATTCTTGAATCATACCCCATTTAACTAGGGTAACTTTTTCAATTTTCTTAAATATAAGCTCCTCGGCAATTATCCCCACCAAAGCAATGGTAATTATTCCCGAAAGAACCTGTTCCGGTTTAAACGCCCATTGTGACAACCAAATATATTTACCAAGACCGCCAGCAGTTATTACCAGCATTTCCGCTCCGATTAAAGATCGCCAGGCGGAACCAAACCCTATCCGTATGCCATTGATAATTTGAGGCAGTGCTCCGGGTATAATTACTTTTATTATCGTATCTAACCGACTTAACTCTAAATTTTTTGCGGCTAACAGCCAATTTTGATTTACGCCCCGGACTCCGCCGATAATATTATATACTATCCTAATGAAGCTGGAAATAAAAATTATTGCCCAAATAGACTGTCGCGAAAAACCTAAAATTAATATTATTAATGGCAACCAAGCGAGTGAAGGAATAAGATAAATAGCAGAGAAAAAAGGGCTAAATATTTTACTAAAAGTACTATTAATCCCCACTAAAACCCCAAAAATTAAGGCCAATACGACGGCTAAGATAAAAGCCGGAAAAATATTAAGAAAACTTACCGCCAAAAGCTGAATTAATGTCCCATCACCGATTATTTTTACCAAAGTTAAAAATGTTTGGTTTGGATTAGACATTACCCAGGGAGAAATAACACCAAACATGCAAAGCAATTGCCAAATAATCAAGATCACAACAAATAAAGAAATATTGAGAAAATAATTTTTAATTCTTTTGACCATATATTTCTTCTTGGGCTATTTTTAATTCTTTTTCGAATCTCAGGTCATAAACATCTTCAAGCGATAAGTCTTTATCTATAGAGCCAATTTCCTTAGATTTATAGACTAGAGCCATAGTAACGGACGGATCCTGCCATAGCATATTAACAGTCTTTTTATTTTCCCATTGTTCGGCGATTATTTTCGGATCGCGAACAACCGAGCCGCCGCTATTTTTTTTGATACTGTCGGCGACTATCACCGCCGCGTCTTGAGGATTTTCTTCAATAAAGCGCTGAGCCTCAATATACGCGCTTAAAAAATTTCTCACTGCTGTTTCCTGCTGATTAAGAAAATTAGAATCAACTGCCACTGAATTTCTCGGCTCCACTTTTTCCGAATAACCGGCGGTAATCCATTCCGGCAAAATAATGGCGCCGGGCTTAAAGAACATATCAACATCTTGATCAGCAACAACAGCCGCATCGACAATCTTTTTTTCCATAAGAGCCGTAACGTTAAAAGCCCTATCAATTTCCACAAATTTCATTTTTTTTGTATCTATCTTTTCCTGACCCATTGCCGTCCTAAAAATTAAATCATTAATGCCATTTGACTGCAACGAAATTGTCTTTCCGTATAAATCAGAAAAATTTTTTATACCGGAATCTGGTCGGACAAAAATATAACTAGGTGAGGCGGCGGAAGCGGCAATAAATCTTATCGGTGCTCCTTTGGCTATAGCCGGCGCAAAATTGGCAATCCCGCCCATCCCTATGTCTATCTGCCCGGCGGCCATAGCCTGGGCCACTTCTTTACCATTTTTTAACAAAATTATCCTGGGTGAAAGATGATATTTTTGAAAATATCCTTTTT
>CAZIHD010000008.1:0-28568 GCA_964539015.1 uncultured Gammaproteobacteria bacterium | reverse complement strand
CTTGCGGCCACAAGCCCCTCAAGCTTGCGTGTCTACCAATTTCACCATCCGCCCAGTCGCTAAAGGGGCAATTTTACCGCCCCTTTAACTAATATCTATGAAATTGAAATTTAACGGACAACTTTTTCTTTCAGACGCTTCTTATATCCTCTCTTTAAGAAATATAATTTTGCCCGGCGCACTTCCGCAATCTTTTTAACTTCAATTTTCGTAATTGTCGGTAAATTTAAAGGAAAGATTTTTTCCACGCCCACACCATCAGAAACTTTGCGCACGGTAATCGTGCCGCCCTTTTCCTTATTATGTTTACGCGCGATAATCATGCCTTCAAAATATTGAATGCGTTCTTTTTCTTCGCCCTTGGAATTTAACTCTTTAATTTTCTGATAAACTCTGACGGTCATACCCGGCTTTAATTCCATTTCTGTGGTTTTCTTCTCCTCTTTGGAGTCGGTTTTTTGATCTGACATATTATTTGGCAAAAACCAGAAACGAGATGATTAGGCCACCCCGTTCTGTCTAAATTACTTAAGTCTTGTCTAATATTATAATCAAACTTCGCGCTTGTCAAGGCGAGAACGGACGAAAGCATAAACCCGCTGAAAAACTTCTTCCGAATTTAAACCTGTAGTGTTTAAATAAAAATCATAATTTTCCCTTTTCTGGCCATCAATACCATAATATTGCCAATAGCGCAAATTATCGCTAGTCAAACGTTGACGAATACTTTCTTTAACCGCCTCGATACTATTTAAATGACGATCTTCATTTCGTTTATTTTTTTGCTGAAGATGGCCAAAAACGCGTTTTGCCCCCTCGTCATCATCAACATCCAAATAAATTTTTAAAGAATGAGGAATAAAATACCAGGAGGTACGGCCTTCAATAATAAAATTATCTTCGGTTTCACCTAACTTTTTTTGATATTCATCTACCTCCTTGTCAGTATCGGCGTCGCTTTCACCTAATTTATTGTATTCTGCCAAAGTCAAGCCGCGCTTAGCCGCCGCCTCCCGGCGCAAACCGCCAATATAATAGCGAGGCCAACCCAAGACTTCGGATAGATGTTGAGCCACAGTTGATTTGCCTGAACCGCCGGCGCCGCTTAAAGAAATAATCATAATAAGCAAATTAATCTTAATTTTATTAATCTATTAAATTTTTATTTTACTTTTATCAGTAAATTATACTATAATGATACCATATTTAAGACCAGGAGCAAGCAATCAATACCTGTTTAAAATCAATTAATTCCGCGCTCGCGCGCTTTTTTATGTATTTAGAAAAATTAGAAATTCAAGGCTTCAAATCTTTCGCCAACAAAAACAAACTGATTTTCTCCAACCTCATCGACCAGAACGGCCGGCGCGGCTTAACGGCTATAGTTGGACCAAACGGCTCCGGTAAATCAAATATTGCCGATGCTATCCGCTGGGTACTGGGCGAACAAAGCTTAAAAACTTTACGCGGCAAAAAGAGCGAAGATGTAATTTTTTCCGGTTCCGATCAAAAGAGCCAGTTAAGCATGGCCGAAGTTTCTCTTTATCTTAATAATTCCGATCGCCAAATAGTGCCGGTTCTGCCTGAACCGGAAATTAACGCCGATACTCCGGAAACCGATGCTTCCGGCCATTCTTTGTCTCCGCTCGATTATGATGAACTTATCATCACGCGCCGTTTGTTCCGTAATGGCGAAAGTGAATATTTACTTAATGGAAACCGCGTCCGCCTGGCCGATATTCAAATATTATTGGCCAAAGCTAATGTCGGCCAAAAAACTTACAGTGTTATCGGCCAAGGTATGGTGGAAAATTTCCTCAATACCGGCGCCGCGGAACGGAAAGATTTTTTTGATGAAGCGACTGGAGTCAAACAATTTCAAATAAAACGCGACCTCGCTTTAAACAAATTAGAAAACAGCTATGAAAACCTCCAGCAAGTTGAAATGTTACTGGCTGAAATTCGTCCGCGCCTAAAAATGCTTACCCGGCAAGTGGATAAATTAAAAAAACGCGGACAGTTGGAAGAAGAACTGCTCTCTCATCAATACAATTATTACACCCGCCTCTGGCAGGATATCAACGAAAAATTTGACCAGGCAAATAATGGCCTCTTATCTCTGGAAAAGGAAAAAAGAGATAAGGAAGAACGTCTTGAAAAAATAAATTTAGAATTAGAGCAGATTAAGCAAAGCGACGACAGCGCTGCCATCGCCGTTCTTCAAGAAAAAATCCGCACCGGACAGAATGAACGCACAAGCATAATCAAAGATATCGCCCGCTTAAATGCGGAGCTGGAATTACAGCTAGAAGCGCAGGGACAATTCGACGTCGCTTGGCTAAATAACAAATATGAAGAGTTAAAAAGCGAACAGCAGCGCCTGCAACAAGAAATCAAAGCGCTTGATGGCCAGACTCAGGAAATCGAAGAAAAACAACTCCGGGATGAACTGCAACAACTTGGTGAAAAAATCAACCGCTGCGAAGAAATCAAAAGGCAAAATGAACGCCGGCAAGAAGAAAAAAATCGGCTTCTAAAACAATCGGCCCGTTTAGACGCTGTGTTGGAAGCAAATTTAGAAGCGCAAGGGCAATTTGATGTCGCCTGGCTGAATAACAAACAAGAAGAATTAAATCGTGCTTTAGATGCTTTAGAATTAGAGATTAAAACGCTTGATTTGGATGAAGCACAGAACGCTATTACTGATCTAGAGGCTAAGTGCTCCCAGCTGGACCGCTTGATCGGGCAAGAAAACGAAGAATTGCAGGCTATCAACCGCGAATTAAAGGCTAGCGGCAAGCCGGCCGCCGGCCGTGAAGAAATCAACCGCAGCATTGATGAATTTCTAAAACGTCTGGACGCAATTAAAGAGGAGCAAAATTTAAACCGAGTCAAAGCTTTGATCGAAGAAGCAAAGCAAGAATTTCAAAAACAGATTAAGACTTTGATTGACGGCGAGAATTCCGGTAAATTGGAAAAGGCGCGGACGCTGCAGGCGGAAATTATTAAAAATAATGAAAGCCGGCAAAGCCTGATTGCGGAAATTAACGAATTGCGCCTGACTCTTTCGACTCGTCAGGAACGGAAGCGCTTATTAGCCAACCAGCAAAGCCAAGCCTCGAGAGAAATTAAAGATATTCAAGAAAAGATTGCCAAGAGCCAGATAAAATTTGACGCCGCCGCCATCGATCAAGAAAAAAATAATTTAACTAAACAATTACGGCTCCTGGAAGAAGAAATTAAAGAAGCTGAAGAAAAAAGCCAAACCGGCGGTTTATTAACGGAACGACAGCAACTGATCAATAAGCTGAACGAATGCCGGCTAGCGATTACCGGCCGGCACAATCAAATTAAGCTTTACCGCGATCAGGAACAGCAGAATATTAAAGAAATTAAAGATATTCAAGAAAAGATTGCCAAGAGCCAGATAAAATTTGATGCCAAAAAAATAAACCAGGATAAAGATTATTTGAATACTCGCTTATCAGCACAGGAAACGGAAATTGCCGCTTGGCAGAAAGAATTGCAAACCTACACTGATCAACAAGAAGACGAGAAACGCCGCCTTTTTGCCGCTCAAACTCAGACTCAGAATTTACAGGCAGAAATAAATCAATTATCCGGCCGCTTGAATGACTTAAAAATTGAAGCCGCCCGCCAAGAAACGCGCCTGGAGGCATTAGAAAATAATCTCCGCGATGATGGCTTAGAAATAGCCGCTCTCAAATCCGGACAAATTAAAGAAAGCGAAGAAATAGATGAAGAACGCCTGCATAAGCGCATTAATGAATTAAAAAATCAATTAGAAACAATCGGCGGCATTGACCCGGAAACCGAAAAAGAATTTCAGGAAACCGATGAACGTTACCGTTTTCTGGAGAAACAAACAGCTGACTTGGACGCGGCCATCAAATCCTTAGAAAAAGTGATTGCGGAGCTCGATATCAATATCAAAGATCGTTTTGAAAAAGAATTTAAAGTCATTTCTGAAAAATTTAGTGAATATTTTAAGATTCTTTTTAATGGTGGCGGCGCGAAAATCTATAAGCTAGAAACCGAAGAAACGGAAGAAAATATTGTTAGTTCAGAAAATAATTCTGCTCCCGTTGAAGATGAACGCTTTAAGCGCCTGAAAAAACTGCGCAAATATAATGCGCTCGGTCTAGCAGGGATAGAAATCCAAGCCACGCCTCCGGGCAAAAAAATTCAAGCGATTGCCATGCTCTCCGGCGGTGAACGCGCCTTAACCGCTATTGCTCTGATTTGCGCGATTATCAGCGCCAATCCTTCGCCCTTTGTCGTTTTAGATGAAGTTGATGCAGCTCTTGATGAAGCTAATTCCGAAAGATTAGCTCAGATTTTGGACGATTTATCTCCTAAAACTCAATTTGTCGCAATTACCCATAATCGCGCCTTGATGAAACGAGCCAGCATTATTTACGGGGTCACCATGAAAGCCGATAGTGTCAGCCAGCTTCTCAGCGTCCGCTTGGACGATATTGTGGCCGCACGTAATTAAAAAGTTAGCAGAAATTTAACGCAAAAAGATTATAATAAGACCGCTGATAATTAAGCGGTTTTATTATATGGCGGAAAAAATTTTAACAGCGGCCATTTCCGGCTTAAGCGCGGAAATAGTTTGCGTCGAAGCCGATAGCGGCGGCGGTGAATTTGGACAAATTGCCATCGTCGGCTTGCCGGATATAGCGATTTCGGAAGCAAGAGAAAGGGTAAAAAGCGCCTTAAAAAATTGTGGATTTGCTTATCCCAAAAGACGCTTAACTGTTAATCTTGCGCCCGCCCACTTAAAAAAACGAGGAAGCGGCTATGATTTGCCGATTGCTCTTTGTATTTTAAGCTTAAACAATCATTTTCACTTCAATTTTAACCAAGCCTTATTCTGCGGTGAATTATCATTAGACGGAGAGATCAGGCCGATACGCGGCGTTTTACCTTTAATTCTCGCCGCCAAGCAAGCCGGTCTGACTGCCGCCTTTGTACCGGCCGCCAACGCCGCCGAAGCGGCGCTCGTTCCAAATATTAATATTTATCCACTTAATTCTCTGCGGCAAGCTTTATCATTTTTACAAAAGAAGGAAGTACTGGCGCCTTTTATCCACAGATCGAGCGGGCAAAAATCTTCAATCAATAATCCTTGGTCAGAAATCAAAGGACAGGCGCAAGCAAAGCGCGCTTTGATAATTGCCGCCGCCGGCGGGCACAATCTGATTATGACCGGTCCGCCCGGAAGCGGCAAAAGTCTATTAGCCAGTTCCTTAGCTTTTCTTCTGCCGGATCTAGAACCGGCCAAACAATTAGAAATGGCGCAAATTTATAGTATTGCCGGTGAATTTTCCCGAATCGCCCGCTGTTTACAGCGGCCGCCCTTTCGCGCTCCTCATCATAATGCCTCTCTGGTCGCTATTCTCGGCGGCGGCCGCGGACCGAAGCCGGGAGAAATAACTTTAGCTCATCACGGCGCTTTGTTTTTAGATGAACTGCCGGAATTTTCCCGGACGATTTTAGATAGCTTGCGGCAGCCTTTGGAACAAAGACAAATTCTGATCAGCCGCGCCGAACAGCATATTTTTTATCCGGCTGATTTTCTCTTAATTGCCGCCATGAACCCCTGTCCTTGCGGCTATTTCGGAGATCAAAAACAAAATTGTTCTTGTTCCGCCGCCCAGATTCAACACTATCAACAAAAAATTTCCGGTCCCATTTGGGATCGTTTCGATTTACAATTAAACGTTCCTCGGCTTCTCCCTTCGGAATTAGCCAGTTTTAATGAAAACGTGACCGAACCGCCCTTAAAAATAATTACTTTGGCGTACCAGCGGCAACTGGCTCGGCAAGGTATTAAAAATGCCGCCGTTGCTCATAAATATCTGACAAAATGGCAAAAAGACAATCAAGCCGCGGAAACACTGGCGTTAGAAGCGGCCGGCGCCTTAAATTTATCCGCCCGCGCTTATCATCGTCTTTTCCGAGTGGCCAGAACCATAGCTGATCTAGAAAATAATGAAGCTATTTTGCCTCAGTATATTACCGAAGCACTCAGCTATCGGCTAAATGACCGGATGGATGGTAAAAATAGTCCAAGTGCCTAATTTACTTTATCCTTATTTTTTTGGTATAATGACAGTAATCGCCCTTGTTCAGCAAGCGGCGCTTTATCCTAACTGAAACATCTTTATGTCTAAAAAAATAATCCCTCTTTTCTTGCTTCTGATTTTTGTTTTAACTGCCGGTTTCGGCTGTAAAACCACCAATAAAAGTACACAGGCGGCTTTGCAACCGATAACGCTGACCTATTGGCGGGTTTATGATGATTCCGATGCTTTCCAGGGAATAATTGATAAATACAAAGTACTTCATCCTAACATCACCATCCAATATCGCAAATTACGTTATAATGAATATGAAACTGAATTATTAAACGCTCTGGCCGAAGACCGAGGACCGGATATTCTCTCTCTCCACAATACTTGGCTGCGCAAATATCAAAATAAATTAGCGGCCATGCCGACAAGCACGACTATGGCCTACCAGGTAGAAACCGGGGCGATCAAAAAAGAAATCGTCAGTGAATTAAGAACCAGCAAAAGCTTAACCTTAAAAGATTTGAAAGATAAATTTGTGGATGCAGTCTACAATGACGTCGTACTTGATGACGGTAAAATTTATGGCCTGCCTTTATCCGTGGATACTTTAGCTTTATTTTATAACCGCGATCTGCTTAATAATGCCGGCCTGACAGAAGCGCCTAAATATTGGAATAAAGAATTTCAACAAGATATAAAAAAATTAACCAAACAGGACGCCGCTAAGGGCATAATTCAAGCGGGCATCGCTTTAGGTACAAGCAATAACATCAACCGCTTCAGTGATATTCTTTCCGTTTTAATGATGCAAAACGGAGCAACTATGATGGAGGGCAATCAAATTTTATTTAATACTATTCCGGCCGCCGGCCGAGAAACAAATTATAACCCCGGCCTCGAGGCTCTGCGTTTCTACCTTGATTTTTCCAACTCGGGCAAAGAGGTATACTCTTGGAACGACAGCCTGCCGAATTCTTTGGAAATGTTTACCAGCGGCAAATTAGCCTTGATGTTCGGTTACGCTTACGATTTGCCTACGATAAAAGCGCAAGCGCCAAAACTTAATTTTTCTGTCAGCAAACTGCCGCAGATAGAAGGCAGCCAAACGGAAGTTAATTTTGCTAATTATTGGGTGGAGGCTGTTTCTAAAAAAAGTAAACATCAAAATGAGGCTTGGGATTTTATTCAATTTGCCACCCAAGCAGAACAGGCAAAAACATATTTAGAAAAAACAAAGAAGCCGACCGCCTTGCGCTCTTTGGTCGGTTCACAAAGGGAAGATAGCGAAATCGGTATTTTTGCCGATCAAGTTTTAACCGCCAAAAGCTGGTATCACGGCAACGATGCCAATGCTGCCGAAACTGCCATCGGGGAAATGATCGATAATGCCCGACAAAATATTGACGGCGTTTTAAACGCCCTTAACACGGCAGCGGCCAAAGTCCAACAAACTATAAAATAAGCTTATGCTAAAAAAATTAATCATCGCGGCCTGTTTAACGGCCGTTCTAGCCTGTTCGCTGACATTACCGCTTGTTGTCCAGGCTCAAGATTCTATCGTCGACACCAGCGCCGGTAAATATGATAATGGCGATTATACTTTAGATGATATGGTTTTAATCGCTATCCGAGCTTCTCGGTGGATTCTCGGCATCGTCGGCTCGCTTGCCCTGTTGATGTTTATTTACGGCGGCGTGATGTTTTTAATATCTTCCGGCAGCAGCGAAAAAATAACTCAGGCCAAAAATATTCTCGTCGCCGCCGTCATCGGCTTATTAATCGTCTTCGGCAGCTTCTTAATTATTAAATTTGTTCTTAAGACTATCGGTATTAATTGGGATGGTTCCACAAAAATATCCCTGGTCGCGCCCGAACAGAAAAAATTGATATAATTTTTAATCAAAATGGCAGAATTTACTTTCAAAACCCGGGAACAAACGGAGCCGATTGGTGAAAAATTACGTCTTGCCCGTCAAGCTCAAGGAGCGTCTTTAGAAAAAATCGCCAAAAAATTACAAATTCGCCGTGAATATTTGCTTGCTTTGGAAAATGAAGAATACAGCCATTTGCCTTCCGGCTTATACGGACGCAAATTTCTTAAAGAATACTGCCGCTATCTACATTTGAATGCCAAAAAAATTATAGCTCTAACCCCGTTTGCCGAAGAAAAAACAGGCGATAATCCGTTCTCTCAAAAAATTTTGAGAAAACGAAAATTTTTTGTCTTTCCTAAAATAATCCGCAATCTTCTTCTTATTTTATTATTTCTTATCTGTCTTCTTTATTTATTTTTCTATTTCCGCCACTTAATTACGCCGCCCAAATTAGTCGTCGATTATCCCGATAAAAACTTAGTAACCACGGAATTGAGCCTAAAAATTAAAGGCAAAAGCGAGCCGGAAACCGAAATTAAAATAAACAGCACCAGCATCATGAGTGATCAAGACGGTAATTTTTCCCAAGAAATTAAATTGAAACGCGGCCTTAACGACCTAACAATCAGCGCTAAAAAAAAATATGGCCAAGAAAGCGTTATTCAGCGCCAAATCCTGGTCGAAAACGATTATGGACAGACCCAATAAAACTTCGCTATTTGACATAAATTTTATTTTGAATAAAATAGCAATTACAGAGGGACAGCAAGTAGCGGAATTAGGCTGCGGCAATTTCGGTTATTTTGTCTTTCCGGTAGCCAAGTTAGTGGGAACGCGCGGCCATGTCTTTGCGGTCGATATTTTAAAAAATACTTTGGAAGATATTAAAAAACGAGCCTTACAGGAAAATTATCAACAAATCGAAGCAATTTGGAGTAATTTAGAAATATTTAGAGGAGCAAAAATAGAAAATTCTCGTTTAGATTGCGCGTTGTTAATTAATGTTCTGCATCAATCAGAGAAAAGAGCGGAAATTTTACGCGAAGCGGTGAGAATGTTAAAGACCGGCGGACAATTACTCGTCGTTGAATGGAAAAATATCGATAGTCCCTTAGGGCCGAAAATTGAAAAACGAGTAAGCAAAGAAGCGGTTAAAGAGGCGGCGCCAAAATTAGGCCTAACCTTAGATTCTGAATTTGAGGCCGGTCCCTATCATTACGGTTTAATATTTTATAAATCATAAACTTATGCAAAATCTGTTAACCGGGCACTTCTGGTTTAGCCTTCGTCCTGAACCTTTATTACCTTTATTTACCAAGCTTTTTCTTGCTTTTTTAATCATTTTACTGGTGGCCGCCGTTATCACGGCTATCGCTCAGAAAAAAAAGGGTTTGTATAAAAATGTTTGGAAAAAAGCTTATAATTTTAGCGCCAGCAACCTGGTAATCGGCGCCATTCTTTTCTTCTTTAATTATGAACGAGCCGCCTTCTTATCCGCCCGCTTTTGGCTGGCTCTTTGGCTGATTACGATGATTCTCTGGCTTTTATGGATTGTCAAAAGTCTACGCCAAGTACCTCTCAGAAAGAAGGAACGAGAAAAAGAACAAGAATTTAAAAAATATCTTCCCTAAATAAATAAGCCTCCACTAGAAACGTGGGGGCTTATTTGTAAAATAATTATAAAAAATTAATAAAATTATGGCTTGGACTGCTGATATCGGCCGGCGCGGCGAAGAAATTGCCGCCCGCTTTTTATGTAATCGAGGCTGGCAAATAAAAGCGCGCAATTACCGATTGGGTAAAAAGGAGATCGATATTATTGCCGAAAAAAACGGACAGATATCATTATTTGAAATTAAAACCCGGCATAACCAAACGGACAGAGCCGTCATCAGCCGCCGGCAACAGCATAATTTGCGCCAAGCTCATCTGGAGTTTTGCGAACAAAATAAATTAACGCCGGTTCAGGTTGATTATCGACTGATCGTTATTAATTATGACCACGGCTGGGCAAAATTAACTTGCTGTCTAAATTTTCTTTAACGCCGGAATGGAGTGTTTTTTAAATCCAATTCTATCCCATATTTCCAAACCGTAGTAACCCCATCCACAAAAACCGGATGATAATTATCACGAATAAAGTTCTCTACGGGATTATTTTGATTATGATGAAACCGTACTAAAAATTTAGGATAATAGGTAACAGCACAATCCGGCGGCGCCGCTTCTAATTGACGGCGAGCCAAAATAAATTGTTCCGGCGTCTGATGCCCAGTAATTAAAACGTCGAAAGAAGTGGCGCTTAATTTGCCGGTTTCTAAATAAAAATTGGGAAAAAACGGACCGGCTTGCAAAGTTTTGCCTGCGCATTCGCGACGGACATATTCAAGAGATTGATTTTTAATATTATTAAAAAAACCAAAAGGCAGAGTGGCAAATCGAGAAATTACCGGCCAGAGCCACATCCAAATTAAAATAACCACAGCGATAACTCGAGCCAATCGTCGCCAGCCGACACTATTGACGCAAATAATTTCCGGCAAAAGTGGGACAAGCATGATTAAAGCCAAATCAAGGTGATAATAATCAGGCAAGGGATAGCAGAAAATAAACAAACCGGTAACTACAGCGTATAAAATTAAACTCGCGGAACAGAGCTTGCGAGAAGATAAGCCAAGAGCGGCCGTAGCTATCGCCGAAATAATCAAAAATCGATAAGAAATACGATTAACTTCAATATAATGAAATAGGGGAAAATCAACCAAATTTTTATAGAGCAAGGCCGGCGGCCAAAATAAAAACATCAAACTAACCGGAAAAATAACACTGACCCCATAAATCAGTAAAGAATAAAAACGCATTTTAGCGGCCAGAGGACGCGGTAAAAATAAGAGTAACAAGCCAAAAGTCCCGGCCAAAGCCAAGCCTTTCTGCTGTAAACAGAGTATCGCCACTCCAGTAAGCAAACCGGATACAACCAGCCGATGATAGCGCCCAGATTGCCAATAAGCAATAAAAAAATAAACCGCCCAAACAGCGGCGATTAAATGGTAAAAATTATGATTGATAATTACTAGCCAAGATGAGATAAAAATAAAAAATAAAGGCACCAAAAAATTTAAAGGCGTCTTTTTTAGCTTCTCGGCAGTTTTATATGAACCAATTGCTCCTAAAAACAATAAAAAGACAGAAAAAATCTTGGCCGACCAAAAACTGACTCCGATTAATTTCCAGAGCCAATCAATAAGATAAAAACTTAAAGGTGGAACAAAGGCAAAAAAATCAAAGTAAAGCCGGCGGCCATTATAAAGATTCCAGGCGCCATTTAAAGTCACCCCCTCATCGATGTTTAGAAAATGTTCGGAATGTAAAATCACAGCTAAAACGGCCAAAATCAACCAATATAAATAGAAATAAGCTTTTTGACGGTCAATCGACTTAAATAACATAAAAACAATGGGTTAAATTATTATCGCGCCACTATTGTTTACGGGTATAAATTAAACTGAATTTATCTTTAAATGCCAATTGCCAGTCCGGAGAACCATCAAGATACTGGCGTAAATAATCAGGGGCGGCCAATTCGTCATCGGTAATCTGAAAAAATATTTTTTCCCAAGCGCGTAAATGTAAATTATGATTTTGGGAAGAAATCAAAACTAAATTTATTTTATTCTCCTCCAATTTTTGCGCCGGCTTATCACCAAAACGCCGAAAATTTAAATACTCTTCAAAAATCGTATGTCCTCTATAAAGTACTTGGGGCATGCGGCCATCAATAAATAATTGTTTTTCAGGATAAGCCCAGAGCAAAAACCCGCCCCAACTATATTCATTAAAAAGGCGCCAATTCTTTGTTTCCGGGTGAGCTTGCAAATAAACCACCGCCGCGCAAGGATAGCTGATATTACAAAAAGATTTAATCCCATCTTGTTTCCACGGTAAAAACGCGGTTTGCAAACAAATGAATAAAAAAGCCGCTAAGGCCGTCCAGACGGTTAAAATCGCCCGAGAACGGTACGACCAACAACGCCAAAGTAAAATTAAATCTTCTCGAAAAGCACCGGTTAAAATCGGCAGAGAAACCAAAACGAAAATCGGAAAATGGCGGCGCGATTTAAGGGCAAGAAAAAAGAAAAAAAGAAATAAGCCCCAATCCCAGAGAGAAAATTTTATTTTATAATCAAATTTTTTCTGGCCAAAAAGAAAAAGGCCGGCAGCGGCCACAGCCAAATATATTAATTGGGCATAATGCAAAGGAAAAACAAATTGATTCCGCCATTCTTGGATATAATTTAAATAAAAAGTATGAGTGTATCCGCTCAAAAAAGCATATAAACCTAAACCATAAGGATTAATTAAAGTTGCGGCCAGAGACAGGCAAAAAATCAAACCGAGATGCCATTGATCTTTTTTTAAAAAAACTGTTTGCAAAAAAACCTGCGACCAAGAGCGGCGCGCCAGCCAAGGAGATAACAATGAATAAATAAAATAAGCGCCGACCAAAACCAAACCCAATAAAAAGCTGCCATGCACGTTAGCCCAAATTAAAAACATAACCGGCAAACCCCAAAAATAACGGCGATAGCGGGAAAAATCAGAAAAAATCAAAAATAAAACCGACAATCCCAATAAGCCGACTTCTTGCACGCGAATACCAAGATGAGGAAGACTGGCCCAAATACCAAAAAACAAAAAAAGGCAACTTAAAAATTTATCTGCCAAGGTGCCACCCAATAAACGCCAGGAACGACGCCAAGCGATGAAAAAAGCGGCCAAGGCCAAAAAAACAAAAATTAAATGTAAGCTTAAAAAGCCGCCGTAATTAAAAATTAATGCCAACAACCAATTTAACAGCCACTCGTGATCAACCCAAGATTGGCCGGACAAAGTATAATTATAATTATTAATGACTGGTGCTTGCCGAGATAAGGCAATGTCCTGGCCGATACGCAGATGCCAGCCTAAATCCGGATCAGAATACGAAAAGGAATTTTTTAATAAAAAAACCGCCAAAGCTATAAATATTAAGCTGGGTAAAATGGATATTGACAATCGATAAAGTTTATTATTCATCTTTATATTTTAACATACCCGCCCCTATTTGTCTTTCGCGCTCAATTATGATAAAATAAAGACATTAATAAAATTATCTACAACTAGAAGGGTGGTGAATTATGAGTAAAAAAATTATCAAAAATTTAGTAGTTTTTGCCATGTTGTCTATCTTTGCTTTACCGATGGTAACAATGGCTCAAAGTGTAAATCTTGATGTTGGCGCAAACGAAGTCGCTGATTCAATTGCCCTTGGCAATGCCGATCCGAGAACGACGGTCGCCAAACTTATTAATGTTGCCATGTTATTCTTGGGTATTATCGCAGTCGCTATTGTTTTAGCCGGTGGTTTCAAATGGATGACAGCTGGTGGTAATGAAGATAAGGTGGGTGAAGCTAAGAAATTAATGGGAGCGGGAGTAATCGGTTTAGTGATTATCCTGTCCGCCTGGGCCATCGCCCAATTCATCCTGACGAAATTAGTTGACGCCACTACTAATGTTTAGTATCTAATATTTTGAGAAAAGTGGTTCTCGCCTCTTCTGACGGGAACCACCGCTCCGGCTGTCAGCTTTACTGGTTGCCGGAGCGGTGGTTAAAAGCCAAAATTATATAAACTTATGCTTTGCTCAAAAATAGCCAAAAGCGTATCTATCTTTTTCTTAACCAGCTTAATGATTGCCGGTTTTTTTAGTATCTTGCCGGTTAAAGCCGACACCTATGGTTTAGACGATAGTGCTCAGAAAGTAACCGCTTTCCAGAACCAGGTGTCCAGTCCGGATACTAATTTTTTAAACACTAAAATCGGCCTGATTATCGGCCTGGTTCTGTCTTTTGTCGGTGTTATTTTTTTATTGCTGATGATTTACGCCGGTTTAACCTGGATGACGGCTCAAGGCAATCAAGAACAAGTTAATAAAGCTAAGGATTTAATGATAAATGCCGTGGTCGGCTTGATAATCGTTCTGGCCGCCTATGCTATCACCGCCTTCGTTGGCAACCGCTTTATTTAATTATGAAAAAAATTACTACCAGCCTCTTAGTTTTATCTGCTATCGGATTATTTTCTTATCATTTAATTTCTCCGGCAAAAGCGGAAGGTTCTTATAATTTTGCCAGTTCAAGCGGTCTCAATGTGGCCAGCAACCAAGCCGGTTACGAAACCGGGGCAAGCGCTAAAACTCCGGAAAATTATATTTCCCAAATCATTACTCTGATTCTTTCTCTTTTAGGTGTAATCTTTTTAGGCTTTACAATTTATGGCGGCTTGATGTGGATGACGGCTCAAGGCAATGAAGAAAAAGTAACCAAAGCCAAAGATTTGCTGACGGAAGCCATTATCGGCGTGATTATTGTCCTCGCCGCTTACGCGATCAGTTATTTTGTCTTTAAAGCGACTTCGGGCTCATTATTATCTTAAGACTGAAACCATGAAAAAAATAAGTTTTATTATTACCGGAGCCATATTATCAATATTTTCCTTTTTTCAGCCCGCGACAGTGGAAGCAAGCTCAAATCTTAAAAATGCTTTTGGTTCTAGCAGTACCTTGGAACAAGCGGGAACGCAAAGCGGTTTTTTGTTAACCGCGACAGTAGAAACAATGTCGGGCAAGATAATTACCAGCATTCTTTCGCTCCTAGGCATCATTTTTATTCTCTTCACTATTTACGGCGGCTTTTTATACATGACGGCCAGCGGCAATGAAGAAAAGACAAAGAAAGCCCTTTCTATTATTAAACAAGCATTAATTGGCTTAATAATTATTTTAGCGGCCTACGCCATCACCTATCTTATCTTCAAATTTTTTGTTTAAATAACAGTTTATGAAATTAAAAACTTTTAAATCAATAGCAACCCTGCTGCTGCTGACAGCAGTGATGATTTTGCCTTATTTTGTGTTTGCTCAAACGGCAAGCAGTACTACGGTCACGGAAAATGCTAATCCGATAACCATGCTGCAGAATGTAGCCGCTAGCGGAACCGGTCCGTACGCCGCCGCTGACGAAAACTCTCTGCCAACAATCATGGGCCTGGTTATTAATGCCGCTCTTAGCTTGCTTGGTATCATTTTTATAATTCTTATGATTGTCGCCGGCTACAAATGGATGACGGCTTCCGGCAATGAAGAAAAAGTTGATGAATCAAAGAGTACGATTAAACGAGCCATTATCGGCCTGATTATCGTAATCGGCTCCTGGGCAATCTGGAACTTTATTGTTGCTAATTTAATCGAAAAACTATAATTTTAAACTTAAGCGCCCGTTTATGAATATTATTAAAAAAATCGCCTTGATTGCCCTCTTTCTGTCTTTATTGCCTTTTAGTTTTGCCCAGGCAGCTACTACGACCATGGTCGACACGGTAGATAGTCCGGCACAAAAAATGTTAGCCAACACCGGCTTAAGTGATTTATCTTTAGGAACGATTATAGAAATTATTATTAAAGGCGCCCTTAGTCTTTTAGCTATCATTTTTCTGATTATTATTGTTTTTGCCGGCTATCGCTGGATGACGGCTTCCGGCAACGAAGAATCAATCACTAAGGCCAAAGGGATGATGACCAGAGCGGTTATCGGTTTAGCGATCGTGCTCTTGGCTTATTCAATTACCTACTTCGTCTTTAACCAGCTGCCTTTCAGCGGCGCGGGAACGGATAACGGCGGCGTTAAAGGAAATGGAAATTTAGAATAAAATGACAATTATATAAAATTTAAGGCGAGCTCGGAAGAGTTCGCCTTTTTTATTTTTCCGTACTACTGACCATCCCTGGTTTTGGTTAGAAACCAATGATAGTCTTTTCCGCCGATCGTAGTCGGCGTTATCTGGGAATAGACCGCGGTCTTTCCCGAAATTTTTCCATCTACATAAACTACTCCCAGATATTGCCCAGGGAGCAGATAGACTTCTTTTTTTTCTCCGGGCTGGAGAAAAACGGAAGCGCCATCAACGTTTCGGCCACTGGCATCGCGTATGTAAAAATACGCTTTGGTATGCCGGGTTTGATTCCAAATCAAGCCCTTGTAGCCTTTAATAGGATCCGCATCGACCGGAGTCGAATATAGCTTTGCTAATCCCAGCTTTTGCTTTTCGAACTGAATTTCTTCAGTTCTTAACTTGTTTGCCCGATGACGGCGGGAAGCTTCAGTGGTTTTGAGCTCCCGAGGAACTATCTGATTGGTGGCCTCACCAATCTGACAATCGGTTATTACCCGCTTGTCAGCTTCGAGTTCGGCAATCCGAGCCAAGACTTTTTCACGCTTGGCATTTAGTTCCTGAAGATTAAATTTATTAGCCTTTTTTTGACTAATAATTTTAGTCCTTTCTTTAGCCAGCTTGTCGCCAATTTTTTGGCTTTGTGCCCGATAGGCAACAAAACGTTCAATCGGCATAGCGGCCATTTTAATCAATGAATCTATCCGCCGTTTTTCCTGCCAAAGCGGCAGAGTGTCGGCGAAATTAAACTGGCTGAGGTCGTAATTTATCTCTACCAGCTCAGCCCGCTGGGCAGAAATTTCGCTCTCAATCAAATCAAGAGCTTTTTTTTGTTGCCTGGTCTGGGCGGCAACTTTCCCTATTGTTATAGCCATAAAAATGACTAAAACAACCATAAAAAATTTTTTGTTTATCATTTTGCGTTATTTTGTTAATATGCAAATTATTTTTGTTCCTGGCTAAAATTAGAATAATTTTAACTAGGAACTAATTACTATATCATCTTTTGAAATATATGTCAACAACTTATCCCCACCCTCAGCCTTGACTAAGAATCCGAGAGATGATATAAAAGAAGGTCGTAAAAATCCCTGCTTGTCATCATGGATAGACAATAGGGATTTTTTTATTTATCAAAATAACCTTTTACCATATGAAAAAATTTAAGATCAGTGAAGATCTTGTGCCCCTTAGTAGACGCCAGCGGACAGTAATCGGCTTGATTATCGCTTGTACTTTTCAATTTCTTCTTTTCTTTGCTCCGGCCTTAGCGGCAGAAGCAGTGGCTCAAGATCAAAATGCCATCACTATGGATGCGACCAGCAAAAGCGCAGCTGATCCGGCAGTGGCCGCTTTAATTCAAGAAGTAAAAACCCCAACTGAGACTAGCTCGACACCGCCGATTGAACCGGTCAAAGAGATAAAAGTTATCAGCCGCAGCACTCATACCATGACCGCCTATAATTCCGACCCGGCTCAAACTGATGACACTCCCTGTCTCACGGCCAACGGTTTCGACGTTTGCGCGCACGGGATTGAAGATACAATTGCCGCAAATTTTTTGAAATTGGGCACCAAAGTTAGAATTCCGGAATTATACGGCGACCGCATTTTCGTTGTCCGCGACCGAATGAATCAGCGCTACAGCGACCGAGTGGATATCTGGATGAAAGACAAAACCAATGCTCGTAAATTCGGAGTTAAAGTCGCTAAAATAGAAGTAGTTGATTTTATTGATTAATAATTTTTAAATCAGTGTCTAAAACACCCGCGCCGATTATCGGTACGGGTGTTTTTTTGTTTATCTGCTTAACTTAAAATATATCTCTTTAAAATAGGGACAGAAAACTTCGGCGGCGCAGATGCTTTTCTTTCTGTCTTAAATTAATAGTCGTCGAAATTACAGTATCTGGAATTAAAGAAATACTATCAATGCCGGCAGCCATCAAAAATTCGGCAAAATCAGGAAAATCACTCGGCCCTTGGCCGCAGATACCGACTTTGCGCTTACGTTTCTTGGCCACTGTAATTAATTCTTTGATTAATCGTTTAACCGCTTCATTCTGCTCATTGGCCAAGCCTTCAATTTTCAAACTGCCCCCGGCATCACGATCAATTCCCAGGACTAACTGAGTTAAATCATTAGAACCGATAGAAAAACCGTCAAAAATATCACAAAATTTATCGGCTAAGATAATATTGGACGGAATTTCCGCCATTACATAAATTTGTAGATCATTAACTCCGCGCTTTAAGCCGTTTTTGGCCATAATTTCTTGAACCTTTTTACCCTCTTCAACCGTTCGGCAAAAGGGCACCATAATCTTTAAGTTTTTTAAACCATAATCATCGCGCACTATTTTTAAAGCCTTACATTCCAAATTAAAAGCAGGAACAAACGGCTTGGCATAATAACGGCTAGCACCGCGCCACCCGATCATCGGATTTGATTCTATCGGTTCAAATTCGCGGCCGCCGATTAGATTGGCATATTCATTGGTTTTAAAATCAGACAAACGAACAATTACATCTTTGGGATAAAACGCCGCCGCAATAATCGCCACGCCTTGAGCAAGACGATCGACAAAATATTGAGATTTATCCTGATAGCCGGCGGTCAGAGCTTCAATTTTTTTCTTGGCCTCCTGATCTTGTAAATTTGGATAATTAATTAAAGCGAGCGGATGAATTTTTATGTAATTATTAATAATAAATTCCAGTCTGGCTAAACCGATGCCATCATTGGGAATAAAGGACTGAGTAAAAGCCATTTCCGGCTCACCGAGATTCATCATGATTTTAGTCTGGGGACGTTTTAAATCTTTAATATCCGTACGGATGACTTTAAACGGCAATTTGCCTTCATAAACAAAGCCTTCTTCGCCCTCGGCGCAGCTGACAGTAATACTGCGGCCTTTGTTCAAAACCGAGGAGCCATTATTAGTACCGACAACGCAAGGAATACCGAGTTCGCGGGAAACAATAGCGGCATGGCAGGTACGACCGCCTTTATCGGTTACGATAGCAGAAGCGATTTTCATAATCGGCTCCCAATCCGGATCAGTCATATCCGTTACTAAAACTTCGCCCGGCTTAAAATTAAAAATCTGCTTAACATCCATAATCCGATTAACCTTGCCGGTACCGATCTTATTGCCGACGCTCTGCCCCCGAACGACTATCTTGCCTTTCTTTTGCAAGCGATATTCTTCCAGGACATTAAGATTGCGGACGCTCTGGACAGTTTCCGGACGGGCCTGGATAATATATAGCTGCTGATTTTGGCCGTCTAAAGCCCATTCGATGTCCATAGCTCGGCCATAATGCTTTTCAATCTCCATTCCCCATTTAGCCAATTGCTTAACTTGAGCATCGGTGATGGAGGCTCGCTGGCGATCAGCCAAGGGCACAGAAATATTTTTTACCGGCGACTTACCCTTAGGATTATAAATCATCTTTACCGCTTTTTTACCGAGGGACCGAGAAATAATGGCCAAGGTCGGTTTAAAAACATAAAATTCATCCGGATTAACCCGGCCCTGAACGATATTTTCGCCTAAACCATAAATAGAATTAATTAAAACGGTGTTACGAAAACCAGATTCAGTGTCAATGGTAAACATCACCCCGGAAGAACCAAGATCGGAACGAACCATCCTCTGAACGCCGACTGACAAAGCAATAGAAAAATGATCAAAGCCTTTATCGGCGCGATAGGAGATGGCGCGATTGGTAAACAAAGAGGCAATACATTTTTTAACGGCTAAAAGCAGATTTTTTTCTCCAGTGATATTTAAAAAGGTTTCCTGCTGGCCGGCAAAAGAAGCATCGGGTAAATCTTCAGCGGTCGCACTGGAGCGGATGGCAACCGCCAGAGCCTTGCTTTTATTAACCGCGCTTAAACGCCGATAAGCGGAAGTAATCTCTTTTTGCAGATCAACCGGCAATTTTGCCGCCATAATTTCAGCGCGTACTTTTTGGCCGTGTACCATTAAATTACGCGTATCTTTCGTATTTAAATCTTTTAAAATTTCTTTAATCCGCTTTTTTAAACCGGTGCTTTCTAAAAAATAATGATAGGCTTCGGCGGTGGTGGCAAAGCCGTTGGGAACGATAATGCCTTTACTTTTTAACTGACAATACATTTCGCCCAAAGAGGCGTTTTTTCCTCCAACGGAAGGCACGTCCTTAATGGACAATTCTTCAAAAAAACGAACAAAAACTGGCTTGGTCATAAAAATATTTTTAAAATTTTATTTTTTACAAAATTATATTTTTATTATAGCACAATCTTTACTTTATCATAATAATACCATAAGATAATAAGGAAAGCGGACGTGGCGGAACTGGTAGACGCACTTGGCTTAGGACCAAGCGGGGCAACCCTTGAGAGTTCGAATCTCTCCGCCCGCACTATTTTTTAATAACCGACAAATGCTTAATTTATTGCATTATTTTTTACCGCAGCCGCTACTTTTAGCAATAGGCCCGCTAACTATTCATTGGTATGGCTTATGTTTGGTTCTGGCTATCGCTGCCGCCCTCGGCATTACTTTAAAATTAAGCCATGAACAAAAAATAAACCAGGAACAAGTGCTTGATCTGGCTATCTGGTTGATAATCGGCGGTTTGCTCGGGGCCAGAATTTATGAAATTTTTTTAGAATGGCCTTATTATTTTCAAAATCCGGCGGCAATAATTAAAATTTGGGAAGGCGGCCTGGCTATTCACGGGGCTATTATCGGCGGCGGCGCATCTTTACTGATTTTTGCCCGCAAAAATAAATTATCCTCTTTAAAATTAACCGCTCTAATTGTCCCGGGATTAGCTTTAGGCCAAGCCATCGGCCGCTGGGGCAATTGGTTTAATCAGGAATTATTCGGTTTGCCCACCGCTCTCCCCTGGGGAATTCCCATTGCTTTGGAAAACAGACCCTTAAATTATATAAATTACAATTTTTTTCACCCCACTTTCCTTTATGAAAGTCTGGGCTGTTTGTTTATTTTTTTGATCCTGTCGATTATGTATTATCGATGGCGCCGGCATCTGGATAAAAAAAAGTTAATTATTATTATCAATACTTATCTGCTTGGTTATGCGCTTCTGCGATTTAGTCTAGAATTTATAAAAATAGACCAAACTCCGCTCGTCGGCGGCTGGCGCTGGCCGCAAATTATCAGCCTGCTTATCGCCGCTTTCAGCATCGCCTGGCTAGTAAAAACGTTTAAATTTGAAAAATAACTCTATGCTATTCTCATTTTTCCGCCGTCAAAAACGAAAAACTAACTTGCTTCTTCTCTATTTTCTTGGAACCATCTTGGCAATTGCAAACGCTCTGCCTGCCTATATTCAATCAAATTTTTTAGGAACAATGTTTTCCTTGTCTTGGGTAAGCATTTTCTTTTTCAGCGCTAACCTGATTACTGTTTTTGCCATTGTTTTCTTTCCGGAAATGATTAGAAAAATCGGCAATCTCGCCTCAACGGAAATAATTCTCCTGCTTTTTATTTTTTCCTTGCTTGGTATGAGCTTAGCCAATAGCCCGGCGACAATCTTTATTTCTTTTATTTTACTCAGTGTCAGCAGCAACTTGATTTGGATAAATATGGATATTCTGGTCGAAAGTTTTTCTAAAAATTCTTCTACCGGATTAACGCGAACGATTTATTTTACCGCCATTAATCTGGGCTGGATTATTGCTCCGACTTTATCGAGCTATCTGATTAATAAAGGCGATTATTATTGGGTGTTTATCGCCGCCGCTTTATTTCTTGTTCCTTTTTTAACAATTTTAATCAAAAAACGCCGCCAGCTACAAGATAAACAACGATATCAGACGGGAAGTATTGTTAAATTGATTAAAAAAATGTGGAATAATCGTAATTTACGGGGCATTTTTTTCATTGCTTTGCTGCTAAATCTTTTTTTTAGCAGTGCCGTCGTTTATATACCGATTTATCTCCACCAAAATCTTGGCTTTGGCTGGAATACTCTAGGCATAATGTTTTCTATCATGCTTATTCCTTTTATCTTATTTGAAATTCCGGCTGGCTGGCTGGCTGATAAATATTTGGGCGAAAAAGAAATTCTTTCGGTCGGTTTGGGCATAATTACCATTGCTCTCTTTTTATTTTTTGCGGTTAAAGGAAACGACCCTTGGATTTGGGGAGGCGTGCTTTTTTTCAGCCGCATCGGCGCCGCTTTAGTCGAAGCCATGAGAGAATCATATTTCTTTAAAATTGTCAGCGCCAAAGATATTGATTATATTAATCTGTTTCGAACGACCGCTCCGTTAGGCTATTTAGCGGGTACGGCTCTGGCCGGAATCATTCTTAACTTTTATTCATTGGAGTATCTTTTTCTCTTTATTGCTTTTATGATGACTAGCGGCTTTCTCTTTATTTATACCCTGAAAGACAGCCGCTAAAGACATTGACGACTGAGAAAAAATCACTTAAGATAAGGCCGAAGGCGGGTATCGTATAATGGTTATTATGTCAGCCTTCCAAGCTGAAGATGGCGGTTCGATTCCGCTTACCCGCTCACAAAAACGACCGCGTATCACGCGGTCGTTTTGTATTTAAAAGAAAATAATCAATCTTGCCGCCGCCAAATTAAAGATAATAATATTATAATAAAAACAAAGTGAAGAAAAAAATCAACCGGGTTAGCGGAAAAAACAAATAATTCACCGGCCTGGCTGAAAAGAGCGCGGCCATTAACCGTTAAAGCCAAAATAAGAGCAAAAAACAAAAACAAAACAAAGACAAAAACAACATATTTATAGGCCTTACCCTTAAACAAAAGAAGACTGCCGCCGACGATTTCAAATAAGGCTAAAAAAATGGTTAAAAAAACAGGCAGGCCTAAAGCCAATAATTCCTTTTCGGCGGCGCCAGGATTAAAAATTCTAAAAAATCCGGCCGAAATAAATACTAAAGCCATTAAAATACGCAACAAGCCGGAGTCATCCAAAAAGTTTTTTTTAAAATTTGCCAAAATCATATTTAACAATTTGTTTTTTTATTTTTCGATGTGAAAAAGTAAAGACTCCCATCTTAAACCATTTCCAACCAGTGCGCCAAAAACCTTCTTTTTCTAAACGTCGGGAAGAATATAATAAACGACAGCCTTTAATCATTCTAAATTTTCCTATTTTTGACAAACGGGCACAATAATCATAATCTTCAGCCAAGGTAACCTCTACATCAAAGCCACCAATTTTTTCATAAGCCGAACGGCTCACCATCATGCCGGCACCGACAGCTGCCGGATAGGCCGTTAACTGTTTAACCAAACAAATAGCGTTGGAAATAAAAGAATAAAAATTATAATACCAGCGATTAGGATTAAAAACGAGATAGAAGCCGGCGGCCGTTAATTTTTTTTCTCTAAATTGTTTATCGGCAATCTTCAAAAATCCCGGTTCAATTACTGAATCAGCATCCAAAAATAAAAATATCTCGCCTTGCGCAATAGCCATGCCATTATTGCGCTGGGTGGAAGGATGTTTAATCCGGCCGTCAATTACGACACGAGCTGAAAATTTATTGGCAATCATTACGGTTTGATCACTGGAACCACCATCAGAAACAATAATTTCATAATCAAAAAAGTCTTGACCCTTAATAGCTTCCAACAAGCGGGGCAAATATTTTTCTTCATTTAAAGTGGGAATAATAATAGATAACATATCAAAATAAAGTTCGGGCAAATTCCCAAAAACTTTTATCGCCATATTTATATTGCCAATACCACCATTCTACTCCCCAAAGATAAGCCTTTTTAAATTTAGTGTCTAAAGCGTACTGGAGATTAGACTTAAACTGGCCGAGACTAAAAGAATAATTAGCCTCCGTTGAAGATAAATATATAATTTTTCCTTGGGGCACCCAAGGTTCAGCTTGTAATTCGGCAATTATGCGTTTATCTTTCGGGATTCCGGCCAGCCAGGCCTTAAAACCATAAAACCAGGAAGGGATCGGGTAGCGAACATAGCCGGTAAATTTATTCCAAACCACTCGGTATAAAGTTGTACCAAAAATATCACCATACTTTGATTCTTTCCGCCACATATTTAATTCCCCCGGTCCGGAAACAATAACCGGGCGCTTGTCCAAAGATTGAACCAAGGCGACTTCTTTAGCAAAAAAAGCTTCATCACTTTTGGGACAAATACCAAAAACATCAACAAAAGGCTCATTTTCCACTTGCCAATATAAGATAGCCGGATTATCTTTATAACGGTTAACGGTTTTGGCCAACATGTTCAAATCACGTTCTTGAATGGTGCTGATACTATCACCATTAGTCCATGCCGGAGCGTGGCATTCCGGCCAGCGCGGCAGACGCCAGCCGATATTAATAATAAAATTAACTTTACGCTTTGCACCCTCGGAAATCATAGAATCATAATCGCTGTAATCAAAAGCATCTTTAACCGGCTCAATTTCATCCCAATATATGGGCAGGCGAATATTCTTCACTTTTAAATCGTCTAAGATCGCCAAATAAACTTCATGCCAATCCAGGCCGATTTCAGCGGCATATTTTTTGGAAAAGGTAACTCCAAAAAAATCGGGATTGCGTGCGATGACCATATCATTATTATCTTGATGAAAAATTTTCATGAATAAAATCAAGCTTAAAAGTAAAACAATTAAAATCAGTCCGAATATTTTTGTGTGTAATTTCATAAAGACAAAAAATATAAACCGATGCTGATAAAAATAATGGCCGCTCCTTTTTGGACAAGCGCGGGCCAAGAAATATTTTCTTTCATTATTTTCGGAGCAATTAGAGAAACAATTGACCCGAGAACAATAATACCGGCATATTGAACGCCTTGAAGCGCATTAATTATAGCTACCGGTCCTAAATAAATAGCATAATTTTGCAGAATAAAACCAAGGGAGCCCAAAACCTGATTACCAACCACTAAGCCTTGATTGCGTTTACGCCGCGGACTGCGGGTAAACAACGCTTTAATTTCTCTCCGGGCACGAGAGGAAAATAAAATAAATAAAACGGCGATAGACGCGCCCAAACGCGTCCATAAAAATACACTCAAAAAAGGCTGAGATTGATAGGCCAATTTGCTGCCCACAAAAAATAAAGCGTAAGCCAAACCTGAACCCAGGGCCAAAAAGATACCGGTTAAGGTATAACCTTGTTTTAACGACAAAGAATTAAAAATTTGATCCCAAAAACCAAGATGCCGGCTCGGTAAAAAAACAATGGTCATTACTCCTAACACTAAAAAAATAATAGCAACTAATTGATTGGTAGAAAATTTATCGCCCAGTATCAATAAAGAAAGAGGTAAAGAAAATATCGGCGTTGATCCGCCGATGATTACCAGGGCGCGCGAAGCCTCGCCGCGCCGCAAAGAAGCATATAGCAATAAAAGAGCGGCGGCAAAAATTACGCCCAGTAGAAGATTGAAAAAAAAGTTTTGCCAGCCCGGCCAAGATAAAAACCAGGGAGCAGCCACCAGAACCAAAGCACCCATCATGCAAGCAATAAAAGTATAAGCCCGGGCACTGCCTAAAACCTTTTCTACCAAAAATTTATCAATCAAGTTAGAAACGGCCAAAAGACAATAAGCGGCCAAGGCGACAAAAAGCCAATTCATAAATTAAAAATTAGGAAAAATTTCTTTTTTAATGTTAACCAGACCGTTATGCGAAGCGTTGAGATAGGCATTAAGCGCGGCGCGAGCCAAACGGCCGTCACGGCGCCAATCAGGCAGCCACTCATCTACAAATTCCGGATCTAAACTATCTAACCCGGCGCCGATCGACAATAACCAATCACGATTACAAACTTCTTGGGAACCGACTGGGTCGGAAATAATTATAGGCAAGCCTAAGCCGGCATAAAAACTTAATTCGGAAGGTTTAGTCCATAAAACATCAGTGTTTCGCAAACAAAGATTAAATAATCGAAAATATTCCATTTTTTGTGGATGATAGATAACTTGAATATTTTGATTATTTTCCATTTGACTGCTTCTGATCAATCTTTGAAAATAATCATTAACCTCCGCTCGATTACCGGCAATAAGATTTAAAAACAGTTTATTTTCTTTAATCAGGGGTAATAATTTTTTAAAAATCAAACCGCCAATTTCTTTTTGGGCGCCGGCGCCGCCGACCGCAAAAGTAACGGTAAAAAGACGATTAGACATCGCTGGCGGAGATAATTTATCCGGCAAAAACTGATGATAAACTTCTTGAAATTTTTTTAAAGGATCAAGGCAATTTAAACGGATTGCCAAATCTTTTTCTAAAAAATTATTTTCAATATTTTCGGCGGGCAAAGGAAAACCGGTAATTTTAATATTGGCTGGAGACACGCCATACATCAACAAACGCTGACGCACTCGCTGATTGGGCGCTAAATAGATAATTTTACTAGTCTGAGGATTAAGCGGCGCCCAGGCGCGGGAAACATCGGTATCACAAACAAGACAATAAATCGGCCCTTGATATTTATAATATTCTGCGCAATAAGCGGCGACAAAAAAGGTAGTGACCAACGGCAACGGTTCTTTATTTAAATTATCTATTAATTTTTGGCCGAGACCTTTTTTAATTACCTTAAAAAATATCTTTTGCTGAAAAGTCTGAGGTGATAAGTCGCGACGAGGATAAAACGGTTCAATTCTTTGAAAAAAATCCATCGTTTTAAAAACCAAATTTCCTAAAATTGGAATGTGCTTAAAAGAAGAAATTTTATCGTATGATTTTTGGGTTTTTAACCAATATTGTTTTTCCCATTTTTCAATCCCCTCATAGTCATTAAGATTGACTATGCCTTCTCGGCTTAATTCAACCAGAGGATAAGCGGCGCGCTGATGTCCATAACCCATATCCGCCGCCACTAAATGAATTTTATTATTATTCATAGATAATAAATTATAGCTAATATCTTTATTATACTATAAAAAAATCGCCCCTGAAAGGGCGATTTAATTTATTTAGAAGTTGCTTTTAAAGGAGCGCCACCGCCTTGAATGTATTGATAGGCATAAAGAGCGGCTAGAGTCGCCTGACCGACTGCGATAGTTATTTGTTTAAAATCGCCGCTAACGACGTCCCCAGCCGCAAAAAGACCAGGCGTCCGAGTTGCTTGTTTTAAATCGACTAAAACTTGAGCGCGCTCATCTCGATCAACTAAATCATCAACTAAATCTGTACTGGCGATACGGCCAATTTCTACAAAAACTCCATCCAAGGCAAGAGTAATAGACTTATCTGCTTCATCTTTATAAATTAATCGCTCAACTTTACTGTCGCCTTGAACGGCTTCCATTTGCGCATTGACAATAATTTCAATATTAGGCCGTTTTTTTACTTCATCAACTAAAGATTCAAAAGCTTTAAATTCAACGGTACGAGAAATAAGATAAACTTTGGCGGCAATTTTAGAAAGCATTTCCGCGGCATCAAAGGCAGAATTACCGTTACCAATAACAGCCACAATTTTGTCTCTATATAATGGCCCGTCGCAATTTGCACAATACGAGACACCTTTGCCGCTTAATTCAATTTCTCCCGGCACAGCCAGCCGACGCGGGGCTAACCCCATAGCAATAATTACTGTCTTAGATTCATATTGTTCGCGTTCGGTAAAAACTAAAAAATTACCATCGTCTTTTTTTTCTATTTTTTTCACTTCACAGCTTTTTATTTCAGCCCCAGCCGCTAAAGCATGCTCATTAAATTTGGTAATTAATTCAAAATTGCTAATTTTAGTAAATCCGGGATAATTTTCAATATCACCCGCCCAAATCATTTGTCCACCTGGTTCTTTACCTAAGATCAAAGTTTTCATTTCTCTTCTGGCAGCATAAATACCGGCAGTAATACCAGCCGGGCCCTGGCCAATAATAATAACATCGTACATAAAATTGTAGTTTTTAATAATTTTTATATTTTAATTATACTATGTCAATTTTTAAAAAGCAAAAAAATATATTTTGCTAATTTTAAACAAAAAATATAACTATATTACTATTTTAACTAATATTAAATAAAAATATATTGTTCTACAAAGAACAATAATTTCAAAATTTAAAAATTAGCCATAAATTAAATGTTCTACAAAGAACAAAATATTTTTACGCAATTAAGTAAGCATCTAAAAACATTGTTCCACACAGAACAATTTGAAAAATATCAATTAACTTATAAAACAGCAAATAAAAATTATTTATTTTTATAATGGGGGTTATAGCAGAAACAATAGATTGATTTATATAGTTGAGATCTAAGTCTATTAAATTTTACAAACTCGAAGCCTAAATAAAAAAACTTGACGCTGATTAATAATAATAGAGAATATTATAGTGTCTCATATTTAAATAAATCAAAATTTTATAACAGCTAAATTAAAATAGTTGACAACAAATTGTTCTACAAGGAACAAACATTTTAGTTATGAAGTTATGTTTTATAAAACCAGTATTATCAGAACAACAACAGCATTGTGCCCTGTTAAATATAAAAATGTATTGTTCTACGTAGAACAAAAAAATAATTATTCAAAATATCAATAAATATAGAAATTTTATCCTGTAAAAAGTATATTTTCTTGTTTTATAATGATCTAACAAATATTTTTATTAAATAAAAAACATAAAACATTTTAATATTTAAAAATAATATTAATAACACAATCTATCGTTTTTTATAATCCACAAAAACCTAGACTTAAAAAAATTATTTATTAAAAAGACTGATTTTTTAAATCAGTCTTTTTTATGTGGACCATAAGGGACTTGAACCCTTGACCTCTTCCATGCCATGGAAGCGCTCT
>CAZIHD010000007.1:15912-30417 GCA_964539015.1 uncultured Gammaproteobacteria bacterium | reverse complement strand
TGAGACAGCTGGGAAGACATGAAAAACTCTTTAACCACGCCGATAACCGGACGCGCGTTAACTAATTTATTCGGAGTTAAAGTCGCAATATCGGTCGTCGACATGCGGTCTTTAATAATGCGCTCCATGCGGGAAAGGCCGACGCGGAAACGATTTTGAATCAAGCCGCCGATAGCCCGGATACGGCGATTACCCAGATGGTCAATATCATCTTCCGGTTCCTTGGTAATATTCAAACGAATAACTTCTTTCACAATTAAAAGCAGATCTTCTTTGCGTAAAACACGATTCTCTTTCTTGTTGGCCAAATCTAAGCCGAAACGACGATTAAGCTTATAGCGGCCGACCCGGCCGAAATCATAGCGATCAAAGCGGAAAAACATGGAATGAATAAGCTGGCGGGCGTTTTCCACCGAGGCGAGATCGCCCGGACGGATACGGCGATAGACTTCCTGTAAACCCTCGGCTTCATTTTTAGCTACATCTTTTTCAATAGTCGCTTCAATAAAAGAAGGCTCGTCGCTGTTCTTAACCAAGTCAACATCGCTAAATAATTTTTTTAATTCATCATCGCTTTCATAGCCAAAAGCACGCAACAGCGACGTTACCGCCACTTTGCGCTTGCGATCAATACGCACCCAGATAACTTTATTGGAATCGGTTTCTATTTCCAGCCAAGCGCCGCGATTAGGAATAATCTTGGCACCATAACATTTTTTACCTTTGATAAATTCGGCCGTAAACATGACGCCAGCCGAACGGATAAGCTGGGAAACGACAACGCGCTCAATACCATTGACAATAAAAGTACCTTTATCGGTCATAATCGGAAAATCGCCCAGATAAACTTCTTGATTGGTATTCTGACCGGTCTTCTTATTGGTTAACCGCGTTTTAACGCGCATCGGCGCTTCATAAGTAATATTTTTATCCCGGCTCTCGGTTTCAGAAAATTTCGGCTCGTCCAAATAATAATCTTCAAAATATAACTCCAAATCACGGCCGATAAAATCGGTTACCGGATTAATTTCGTCAAATAATTCAGCCAAACCTTCTTCTAAAAACCAACGATAAGAATCCTTCTGGATTTCAATCAAATCCGGCAAAGGCATTATTTCCTTGAAGTCGGTAAAAAATTTACGCTCGGCGATTTTCTTGTCCGGAGTGGTCGCATTAGGCATAGAACTTTAAGGGCAGCAAACCAAGCGCCATCTGTTAAAGAGAAAGGCGTTAGTCCGGCCTGAATTTTATTGGCTTGATGAGAAAGGCGCTGTTAACAAAAAAACCTCAAACCTAAAAAAGCTTGAGTCCCTGTCTTAATATTTAGTTGCGCCTGGAATTGATGATCACTTTAGAATAAAAGTTATTTATAAAGTGAATTTTGGCGAAAAATACAAAAAAAACGGATTGGTGAATAGAAAAAATTTTTACACCTTAGCGACCGTTTTTAGTGAATTTTTACCTGATATCTGATTGTATTTTCTATAATATTACATTCATCAACTTTTGTCAATACACAGGTTATACACAGCACATTATTTTAAAAATTAAGCCACCAAGGATTTTAATTCTTCCTTGGCCACTTTCCGGTCATCCCAAGGAATCTGCAAACCATTCGATCCGCAAATATATTGTTCCGCGCCTTTACCGGTAATCAGAACCAAATCGCCTGATTGAGCCAGGTTAAAAGCCAGATGAAAAGCTTGACGGCGATCTAAAATTTTAAAAAGATTCTGATTCAATATTTTGCCGGCTTGTTCGGCTCCGGCGGCCACTTGATCAATAATAATTTGCGGATCTTCATCGTAAGGATCTTCATCGGTCACGATGACGATATCGGCCCGGCTTCCGGCCATTTTGCCCAAAAGCGGCCGCCGTGCCCGATCGCGGCCGCCGCCGGCCGAGCCTAAAATATGAATTAAGCGCCGAGACGATAAAAAATCAAGATTCTGATATAAAGCTTCCAATGCTTTCGGTTCAAAAGCATAATCGATTAAGACAGTAAACGGCTGACCGAGATCAATCCTTTCCATTTTTCCCGCCAAAGAATCAATCGCCTCCAAAGCGGCCGCGGCCATCGACGCTTCAATTTTTAAAGGAAAAAGAGCTGTCAAAGCGGCCACGGCATTAAAAACATTATACGAACCTAAAACCGGCAGATGATAAAGCTGGCCTTGAAATTGGAAATCGGAACCGTTCTGATCAGAAGACAATAGTTCATAAGTAAAAATTTCCGGAATCGGCCGGAGATTCTCCTCGTCGGCACCGGCGAGGCGGCGAGGTTCAAAAACCGGATCGGAAGTATAAATATATTTACTTTCCGCCGCAAAAGACAAAAAGTAAGGAGCATATTTATCATCGCCATTAACAATCAAGGTTTTCTTTATCCGTTCCAATTCTGTCTTCCGCAAACCGCTCGGCTTTAACACGACTCTCCGCTCAGCATCCAAATATTTATTAGGGCAGCGGTGGAGATGAGCAAACAGTCGGCCTTTGGCTTGCTTATAATTTTCAAAATTACCGTGCGCTTCAATGTGCTCCGGATAAAGATTGGTAAAAATTAAAAAATCATAATTAATAAAACGATGGCGGAATTGATCAATGCCCTGAGAAGTTGTTTCAACCACCGCCGCGCGGCAACCGTTCTTTATCATCCGGCGCAAAGTCTTTTGCAAGAAAAAACGTCCGGGCATGGTCATTTTTTTATCATTCAGCCATTCGCGTTCACCGTCATTAAATTGCGCCGTCGAAGTAAAACCGGCTTTATAACCGTTAGCGGATAATAAGCGGGCAAGAAAATAAACGGTCGAGGTCTTGCCGGTCGTGCCGGTAACGCCGATAACCAGAAGCTGGCGGCTGGGGAAGCGGTAATACAAAGCCGCCAGATAACCGAGCAAAAAATGGTAGGCCGGCTGCAGCGTCCGGAATAATTTTAAGGGAATTAATTTTTTTATTTTAGTCAGCATACTTGTTTATTATAACAAGAAACCGGAAAAGAAAAAACTTTACAAAAAGCCCCCGTTATCATTGAATAACGGGGACAAAATATCAATTTATTTTATTTTTTTATCAACCTGGCTGTTTCCGCCCGGTTGGAAGAAATGATCTTAACGATATATAATCCGCTCGGCCAAGCGGAAGTATCAACCGTCAAACTGTCATTTATTTGACCGGTTAATATAATTTGACCGGCAGAATTTAATATCTGCAGATTACCGGTACCGTTGATTATTACATAATTATTGGCCGGATTAGGATAAACCTTAATCGTTTGTTTATCCGCCGGATTATCGGATAAACCGGTCGGCAGTAAATTAGAAAAATTTACTGTCTCCACTTGGTATTTCCAATCCGGATTGGGAATGGAAATCGGTCCGCCCGTAAATTCAGCGGATGCTTGCCAAATACTACCATCGGGTTTAACGGCAATAATATTATACATATTGGCGCCAGGCGCCTCCAGATAAATCTGATTACCGCTGATAGAAAAAGCATTTTCAACTTTTTCCACTACCCGGCTGTTGCAGGGGTTTACAGCCGACATCATTTCCCCGATACCAAGACCCTGAACTAAAGGGTCATTATGATCATGTATCCAGATGTTTAACAAACAATTGGAGACAAAATCTGGTTTTGAAAACAAAATTATTCCGGCTCCATAATTCAAGCCTCTTTCAACATATAAGTTGTTGAAAGACAGACAGGGATTATACAAGCCGTTTTCCACGGCATTAACAATTTGATCCAGATCATTCTGATTAACCAAACCATCATCATTAACATCACCGCGGATGCGATCGATCACCTTCACCGTCCGCTGCATAGTGTTATTGATAACTGATAAATCGGTCAGAGCCACGGCGGTCGACATATAAATATTAGCGGTTTGTCCGACTTCAAATCCGCAAGTCGTGCCATAATAATAACCAAGGTAAAACCAATCTTCGGCGGCGGCCGAGTTATTGGCCATCCAGACGAATGAGGCAAAATTTGGCAGATAATTATATGAATAATATCCACCGTCCAGAGTGTCTTCAGCCGGCATCTGAATACCGAAATGAAAATCATAACCAAAAAAAGCGCCGGCAACGGCCTGGTAATCAATGCCCATAATCACCTTGTGATCATTCATTTCTCGCAGAGCAAACTGCGAGTAAAAATATTCCCCCGGTAAAACAAATAATGTATCGCGGTAATCTTGGCTCAGAATATTTTGAGCCGGAAAAATAACACCCAACCTGGGCAGACCGCATTGATAACTGATTTCATTGTTATTTTCGCGAACCTCTCTTACATTATTATGACAATCAATAATGATGTCATAAACATCATTATGAATATTGTCAATTAAATACGCGTCTTCGCTGAAACCGGCGGCAATGCAGCTGTTGAAATCAACAATAGATGATCCGACAGAACAGGTAACCAAAGTCGAGAAAAACCCAACAAAATTTTCGGTGCCATTGTTCTGGATGGTAACGTATAATTTACCATCTCTTTCGTAAACGTTGTTGGGCTGCAAATCAATTGTAGCCGAAACCTTCAAAGTCAAAAGACTAAAAAGGAAAAAAGAAAAAAAACATTTTTTCATTGGTTTGTTTTTTAAGGTTAATTAATAAAGTTAATTATCTAAACCGCCGCTAACGACGAACTAGATAATTAACTTTATTAAAAACATCTTTGTTAAAGAACGAGGTTTAACCGCCCACCTTAATATATTTTTTAATTTATGTCAATACAAAAATCAGCTATTACTAGCTGATTTTAATTAACTGACCGAATTAAAAACAAAAACGTATTTATCAACGACTGAAAAACATGCCATCGTCATCGTCTTCAAAACGCGGCTTAATGTTTTGCTTAATTTCTTCGGTTTTTATCTTTTTAGTTGCGTTTACTGCTTCTGACTCTGACCGAATATTTTCTAAAAGCTCGTTTTCATCTTGAATATCATCTTCCGGCCCGTCATCGTTCAATAAAAAATCAGGGGTCTCTTCCGGCTGTTCGGAGGGCGTCGGTTCTTCAGCCGTTGCTTCGTCGGGAACAATTTCTTCTTCCACTTCTTCGGTGGGAGCAAACGCTAAAGTGTCGTCATTCCCTTCTTCTTCACCCAAATAACGATCAGGTGCCGGCGTTTCCCGGCGGTTATGGACCGGCAGGCCGCTAATACCCTGGCTTTGCATATTTTCATACTGCTCGCGGCTGATTAAAATTTCTCTGGGTTTAGAACCGTTAGACGGACTGATAACACCGGCATCTTCCAACATATCCAAAATCTTAGCTGCCCGGCCGTAACCGATAGATAAGCGGCGCTGCAATAAAGAAGTAGAAGCCTTGCCGGCTTTAATAATTATTTCCTGAGCTTCAGACATTAATTCGTCTTCATCACCATGATTACCATCAAGACCGACACCGGCGACGCCGGCGACTTTCTGCCGATCGGTAACGCCTTCCAGATAATCAACTTCTCCGCTCTTTTCTTTAATATAACTGATCACATCATTAATTTCTTGATCGCTCACATAAGCGCCCTGAATGCGCTTCGGCTTAGATAATTCCGCCGTTGTCAAAAGCATATCGCCTTGGCCCAGTAGCTTCTCGGCGCCGCTCATATCCAAAATTGTTTTGGAATCAACCAGCGAAGTAACGGAAAAAGCGATACGCGCCGGGATATTCGCCTTAATTAAGCCGGTAATTACATCAACGCTCGGACGCTGAGTGGCCAGAATCAAGTGAATGCCGACTGCCCGGGACATCTGCGCTAAACGGATAATGGCCGCTTCCATATCTTTGCCGGCCGTCATCATAAAATCAGCCAACTCATCGATGATAAAAATAATGTAAGGCAGCTTCTCGGCCGGCTTATCGGCATTATAACTCTGGATATTTTTCTTTCCGGCTTTATTTAAAAGATCATAACGATGATCCATTTCATTTAAGCACCACTTCAAAGCGTTAATCGTTTTCGATACTTCAGTAATCACCGGCGTCAGCAAATGCGGGATACCGTTATAAGCCGGCAATTCCACCCGTTTCGGATCCACCATGATAAAACGCAAATCTTCAGGATTATTCTGATAAAGCAAAGAAATAATAATGGTATTTAAACAAACGGACTTGCCGGAATTGGTTGCTCCGGCGACCAATAGATGCGGCATGCGGGTTAAATCATAAATCCAAGAAGTGCCGGAAACGTCTTTACCGAGAGCAATCATCATATTATGCTTGCGGTGCTTAAAAACATCATCTTCCAAAATCTCGCGCAAACCGACGATTGCTTTCAGCTTATTCGGTACTTCAACTCCGACCAGAGATTGTCCGGGAATCGGCGCTTCAATGCGAATCGGATGAGCCGCCAAAGCTAAAGATAAATCGTTGTTTAAAGTGATAATCCGAGAAACCTTTACCCCCTCGGCCGGTTTGAAAGTATATTGAGTGACAGTCGGTCCAACTTTGGTGTCAGCCATTTCCACGGCGATGCCGAAATTTTCCAAAGTATGTTTGATTTTGGCCGCCCCAGCCTGAGTGTCGCCGCCGACAGCTTGGCCGGCCTTGCCATTTAACAACTCTAAAGGCAAATCAATGTGAATCTGTTTTTTCGGCCAAACAATTTTTTCCTGCACTCGGTTCTTGGCTGATTTGGCAATCTTTTCTTGGACGGCGGCGATTTCCGGATCAATTTCATCGGCCGTTTCTTCGGTAGCGGCCACCGCTTTGCTTTGCCAAGAATTAAGGACTTCTGTCCGCGCCTGTTCTACATAAGCCTGCGCCTCCTGGCGGTCATCATTAACGGCGGGAGAGAACAGGCCTTTAAATGCCTGGGAAATAGCTTTAAAAATAGCGGCCAGAAAACTTTCTTGGCCGATAATCTTGGATAAAGAAGTATTAAAAACAATTACCAGGGAAACTAAAAAGAGGCAAAATAAAATAATTACGCCTCCCCAGAAACCGAAGACATAAAAGAAAGCGCGGCTGAGATAATAGCCGACATAGCCGCCGCCGATTCCCTCTTTAATACTGCTCAGCCATTCCGCTTTATCCAGAAAAAAATGAAAAAGAGTTTGATAGGAAATAAATAATAAAAAGAGGCCGAAATAATCGCTAAATTTCACTTCCACCACTTTATTGCGGACCAGCAGGATCCCCCAGAACAAAAAAATCAAAGGCACCAGCCAGCGGCCGAAGCCAAAAATTAAAGACAGCCATTTAGATAGAAACAGACCGACTTGTCCGGATAAATCGAACAAACCCAATAAAGAAATCAGGCCGAAAGCAAAAACCAGAACAATGCCAATACTGCGCTTGGCTTTTGTATCCAGCTCAAAACTAGGCAGATTAATCGCCTCCAAGCGGCTATTAGTATTTTTTTTCTTCCTACCCATAAGGATCAGCGCCTCGTCAAAAACAACGGCGACATTAAGATTACGCTTTCATTATACAAAAAGCCGGCGGAAAGCTCAAATTATCAAGAATTTAACTATTTAATTAATTTCGATATCAATGAAGACAATTTCTGGAAAGCGCTCGCGAATACGTTTCTCAATATCATCAATCTTCCGACCGACCAAGCGCGGTACTCGATCCATATATTCTACGCAAAACTTCATATACTCCTCATAATCATGCTGAATTTCCTTATATTCGTTAGAAAGAAAATGATGTTTTTCCAAATATTTAATCATGGCGGCGGCATTGAATTCGACATCGCATTTAATCAGATATTTATCTACATCCAAAACTGCGGATTTAAAATCCAGGACTTTTTCAATGGTCGGATCAGACAATAATATTTCTTTTACTTCCTCTTCCATTTCCCGAGGAATAGAAGTAGTGACTAAATAATGTCTATTTTTATTAATCAACACGACCGCCGCGACGCCGAGGAGAAGGCCGATTAAAATAGAACCGCCCGCATCCCAATGTTGATTGCCGGTAAATTCTGTTAAAAGATAAGCGATTAAAGCGATAATAACGCCGAAGACGGCTAGTCCGTCTTCATAAACGACCGCCAGAGTAGTCGGATCGCCGGACTTTAATATCTTAGACCAGCGCCAATGAGGATGGCTTTGCCGCAGCGCTCGCAGCGCTAAACCAAGAGTAAAACTTTCGATTAAAAAAGAAGCGACCAAAATCAGCACCGGCCAGAAACTAAAATAAAAAATTGAAGGATGCCACAAAGAAGCCAGGCCGTGATAAACGGTCACACCGGCTCCGACAAAAAAGATGCCGCAAGCGGAAATCAAGGCCCAGATATAACGTTCTCGACCATGGCCGTAAGGATATTCCAAAGACGGCGCCAAGCGGGAACGCTTCAAGCCGACGAGCAATAATGATTGATTAGCGGTATCGGCAAAACTATGGATCGCCTCAGAAAACATGGCACTGGAACCGGAAACCAGAAAACCAATAAATTTGCCGGTAAAAACAGCCACATTGCCGAGAAAAGCGGCCGCCACCGGCCAAAAGCCGGAAGAATGAGTCGATCCGGAAGAATGAGCGGGCAAAGACATAAAAAATTAAAAATAAAAACTAAGGATAATAAAATTATTATAGCGCAAAGCGACAAAAAGAGGGAGAAGATAATAAAAAAGGCCCCGCGACAAAGTAGTCGACGGGGCACTAGGAATATTTTTTGAAACAGTTTTCATTAAGCTACTGTTCTGTTTCGATACACCCTGTAGCTCGGGTTAAAAATTTATTTCAGCTCATCTATATATGCCTGCTGAAATGAGGTAATAACCTCAACGCCAGCCGGCATAATTATGACTTCCGTCCAACAGCCACCGCCATTGGAAGTAGCGGCTGCATCAGCAAATAATCCATTAATGGGACGCCTTTCATCCCATTCGTTCCAGCTACGATCTCCACAGCCGGATTGAAAATATAATTCATGAGTGTTTCCGCTCATAATTTGTATTGCCTGCCTGCCTTTTTTTGTTATGAACTCTCTGGCAGCACAGGGAGTTGTAAAATTGCCATAAGGCAGACTAAATGCCTCTGGTATGTTTGGCTTTTTGTCGCCTTCTTTGCATATTTCTATGCAAATATTGACGAATTCTGGATTAAATATTAACAGTCTTTCCAGACCGTCAATAATTACACTGCCGTTAGGCAAAAAAATTGAATTTAATTTTTTCATTTTTTGAAAAATTAAATTAAGAAATCCATGATTTCTGGCATGTCATGTTACAACCCGACATATTTTTATAAACTGTCGTAAAAAAATATTAATTATATAATTTTAATTCTCATCCCTGCTCTCTTTTTTTAAAAAACAGAGACGAGAATTAAAAATAATCAACTTAAAATCAGGTGAAATGATAAACCTTTTTGCTATTTAATTATTAAGGTTCTCCCTATTTAGATTTCTCTTTACTTAAAGGCGTAAATAATGCATTTTAGAGGTGAATCAACTTCTTAATTCTGACTTAAAGTATAGCACTATTTTAAAGACTTGTCAATACCTTCATATAATTGTCTATAAATAGGCGCCGAAATCGCCCAGGACCAATTTTGTTTTCGGCCAGCCAGCCGCAAAGACTGATATTTTTTTCGATCCTGATAATATAAACGCAAAGCTTTTTCTAAAACTTGAATAAAAGCGGATGTACTATAATTTTTAAACACCAGCCCCGTCTTATTATTCTTTACCGTATCCTTCAAGCCGCCCGTGCCTCGGACAATCGGTACCGCTCCATAATGCATCGCGATCATCTGGGTCAAGCCGCAAGGCTCAAAGCGCGAAGGTACCAGAAAATAATCGGCGGCAGCATAAAGATTATGCGCCAAAGGTTCGCTAAAAGCGATAATTGTCCGAACATTACCCGGCAAATTTCGCTCTAAATTTTCAGCCAGAGCTTCATATTTTTTTTCACCGCTGCCCAAAAGCACCAAGTGAAAAGGATATTTTTTAGCTAAAGCGCCAAGTAATTTACAATTAAACAAATCCAGACCCTTCTGCTCGGAAAAACGAGCAATCAAAACCAGCAGCGGCGCCTCGTCGGCGGCGAAGCCAAGATAATCTTTAATTGCCCTTTTGTTCAAAGCTTTTCCCGATTGAAGCTGGCGTTGGTTATAATTTTCGGCTAACAACTTATCCTGTTCCGGATTATATTCTTCAAGATTAAGGCCATTTAAAATACCAACCAGATCATGGCGCCGGGAACGCAATAATTTTTCCAAACCCTGACCATAGGCTGGGGTCAAAATTTCTCGAGCATAGTTTGGGCTGACGGTCGTAATTTTATCGGCGCCGACCAAGCCGCCGGACAGTAAATTTAACCATTGTCCGTCCTGGCTTCTGGCAGCGTCCGGAAAATCCGCTTTGTTAAAACCAAAAGCCGCCACGGTTTTATTTTCCGTCCAGCCCTGATACTGAAGATTATGGATAGTTAAAATCAAACCTGGGCGCTTCGGCCGTGCCTGCCGGCTTAATTCCATAATTAAAGGAGCGGCATGAAAATCATGGGCATGGATAATCTCCGGGCGGAAAGGCAAAAAAGGCAAGGCGGTTAAAACGGCGCGGCAGAAAAAAAGATATTTACGGCAATTATCTCCCTCGTAGACATTACCGGTAAAATAATGTTTATTTTTCAGAAGATAATAAGTAATTCCTCGGACGCGCGCTTTAAAAAGAAAAACTTTTTCCGGCTTGCCCGCGGCGATAATTGAAAAAGACGCCAGCTTCTGCGCCCCGATCTTTTTCAGAGAAATAAAACTATGCGCCGGCATCAGGACACGGGCTTCAATTTTTTGTTTTTTTAAAGCCAGCGGCAGCGATCCGACTACATCGGCCAAGCCGCCGACCTTAGCCAAAGGCGCCGCTTCCGCCGCACAAAATAAAATTCTTTTAATTGATTTTTTAATCTTGGGCATGATGATTAGCTCTTAAATTTTCTTTAACTTTAATAATCGCCGCCGCCGCTTTTTCCGGTTCGCAATCATGCTTCAAAAGCCAGAAAGTGCAAGTACGAACCGCCGTCCAATCATAATACAGATCGAGGCGGGCTTGGAGGGCGCTGTCTAATTTACGGCCGGAAGTTTGAAGGTAAGTTGTTAAAAATAAACGCTTCATCGCCAGCGCAAAAACCCGATCATTTAAATTTCTGATAATTTTATATTCCAGCTGCTGGAGAAAGGCGCCGAGATCGCGGGCAAAATCCGCCGGACAAAAATCGGTAAAATCAATAATGCCGATTTTATGGCTGCCGACGGCGATGATATTTTCCGGATGAGCATCGCCATGAATCAACCAGCGTTCCGGAGTGGCGGCAAAAAAAGTTTCTTCCTGAGCAATAAAGCGCTCATAAAAAGCGGCGATATCATCCACGTAAGCGCCGGCAAAACGATCTCCGATTTCTTGAATAATCATAGCTTGTCCCGGCACCACCGTCCGCAAAAAACGATTATCATCAACAAAAATATTGGTCTCGGCCGGCAATTTAAGGGCATGCAAGCGAGCCAGCAAACGGGCGGACTGCGCTACCATCGTTTCTACCTTAAGACGATCATTTCCCTTGATAAAGTCCAGCAGATTCCGGCCGGCAATCGCTCGATAAAAAGTGCCGTTAAATTCCGGGGAATAAAAAAGCGGCCGCGGTAGAATTATTTCTTCATCGGCCAGGCCGCTGGTCCATAAAAAATTTAAAACTTTAAAAACAACTTCGCGCGGCTCGCTACTATGAGCCGAGCAAACGATTTCTAAATGTTCTTCACCGCCGTCTTCACGGACAAAAATAACCTGATAAGCTATAACGAGATGATAAGTCGTCTCCCAAATCAATTTTTTATAAGGCCGAATATGGATATCGGCAATCTTTTTAAAATGCGGATAAAGCGGCAAAGCTTCTCTTTCCAACAATTCCCGCACCACTGACTGATCGAACAAAGCCAAGCTCTTATTCATATTTTTCCACGCTGAGCGTAATAAAAATTAATTACTAAACAAAATAACGGCGCCAGTGGCGTTGCCAGAGGCGGCAGCGAATCTTGGCGACCAATTTTTCAGCGGCTAATTTTTCTTTCCGGCTTTCCGGCGCCTGCAAAGAACGGACAGCGCGGATTAAATCATTTAAGCCGTTCTCTACTTCATCCGGACTCCAAGCTTTCGGTCCGAAATTATGAGAAAAATCACGGCCGCTTGCCCACCAGAACATGCAGCTCGCCAGGCCGCGATCAAGGTGCCAGCGATACCAAGCATAATTAGAATCTTGCGGATATTTGGTTCCCGCCGCCAAAATTAAAAAGACCAGACGCCAGAGTTCAAGCTGCAGGCGATTATGGCGATCATGCCAAATAATAAAAGGCTGGCAGCCGTCAGTTCGCCAATCAGTGGCCCAGGAAGCCGAGCGGAAAGATACGGCCGGCAAGTCCGCAAACTTATTTAAAAATTCAGAAATAGTTTCTGTTTTTATCTCCGTCAATTCGGCCATCTTTTCTAATTCTGCAGTCGGATCCTCATGGCGCAAACCATACAATTCGGCATCAGTTGCAATTACCAATAAATCCGCGGGCGATGTCTGAGCCAATAAACCTTGAATTAAATCCGGTATATAAGTATTGGACAGCTCCCGCTGTCGGACAATTACCGACAAACCACTATTTAAATCTTGATAAGCCGCGCCCGTTGAGGGGATCATCCCGGCCGGCAAAGAAGCTTCGTCTAAAATCAGCCAGCGATAGCCGGCGGCTTTAATGAGCTTGGCCAAAGTCGGAGTATACGCCATCTCCGGAAGAAAAAAACCGCGTCCGTGCAAATCAACGCCGAGAATTTCCGCTGTAATTTCTTCCTGGCGTCTAATTTGATAACGCACTTCGGTTTCCGGCAAGAAAGGTAAAAAAGCGTGATAGGCCGCCGAACCGACTAATTCCAACCGTCCGGAAGACACTAAACGGCGCCATCGATCCAGAAGTTCAATATAACCCTCTTCTTTTAAACGTTCCAGAAGACAGGCACTGATGTTGACGGTGCAGCGTAAATCCGAATGCTCTTCCAAAAGACGAGTAAGACGATAATAACTTTTATCAACCGCTTCTTTAATTCGGGTCGACGAACTGTTTGCCGGCTGGTAAAGATGAAGAAAATTAACACATAGCATAATTTATAAATGTTTAGCCCGGCGATAGAGCTGGACATACTTCTTGGCCGGAATTTCCCAGCTATTAGACTGCTTCATTACTTGATGCACCAATATTTCCCAAGAGGCGCGATGCTGATAATTTTCCAAACCGCGGACGATGGCTCCGAAAAAATCTAAAGCATCTTCGTGCTGGAAAGTAAAACCGTTGCCGCGGCCGGTGGCGGGATTATAATCATCAACCGTATCGTATAAACCGCCGATTTCCCGAACAACCGGGATACAGCCGTAGCGCATGGCAATCAATTGATTGATGCCGCAAGGCTCATGGTTGGAAGGCAGGAGAAATAAATCCGCAGCCGCATATAAAGAGGTTTCTAATTTTTCATCAAAGGGCAGCCAGATTAATTTGCGCCCGAATTTTTTTTGTAATTTTTTCAAAGGCTGGATATATTCTTTATTGCCGTCGCCCATAAAAACAAGCTGAATATCTAAACGCAGCAAAGACGGCATAATCTTTAAAATTAAATTGAAGCCCTTTTGAAAAGTAACGCGGGCGGTCGTGCACAGCATCGGCGTCAAAGGTTCCTGCGGCAAGCCGACCCGAGTTTGAAAATCAATTTTATTCGCCTTCTTGGCGGAAAGGCGCTTACCTAAAGACTGAGCGCTATAACGCTGGACCAAGCTTTCATCTTTCTCGGGGTTATAAGCATTATAATCAATGCCGTTAACGATACCGAATAAACGATCGGAGCGATTGCGCAGAATCCGATGCAAATCCTGCCCGAATTTCTTCGTCATAATTTCCGACCGATATTGTTCACTCACGGTATTAATAATATCCGCCGATAAAATCGCCCGTTTGGCAAAATTAATATCTTCCAATTTAGGATCATCCAGATGCGGAATCGGACCGCGGCCATAATCCTTGCGTTCACCCGGAACCTCCCACCAATTATGGCCGAACTGGAAAATGAGATTATGAATAGTAAAAACGGTCTTGGCATTCTTTAAAGTCTTGGAGTAGCGGAAATCATGCTTTAAATAATAAGGAATCAAGCCCGTCTGCCAATCGTGGCAATGAATAATATCCGCTTCAAATTTAAGCAAGGATAAAAGCTTCAAGGCCGCGACATCAAAGACTAAAAAACGCGCATTTTCATGGCTGGATCCATAAAGGCGCTTATGCTTGGAAAAATATTTATTACATTCCACAAAATAAATCGGCAAATCTTCCATCAGCTGGCCCTGCCAATAATTAACCAAAATCGTCTCGGTAGAATTGAGGCGCAATTTTACATTTAAAAACAACGGCGCCAGTTTATATTCTTTCTTATTAATCGCTTTGGCATATAAAGGCGTAATCAGACAGACATCATGGCCGAGGCGCTTTAAAGATTTGGGCAAGCTGCGAGCAACATCGCCTAAG
>CAZIHD010000007.1:0-15902 GCA_964539015.1 uncultured Gammaproteobacteria bacterium | reverse complement strand
CCGCCGGTTTTAGAAAACGGCGCGACTTCGGAAACAATATGAACTATTTTTAAAATCTTCCCCATATTTTTTAATATTGGCGCTGATTGGCGGCGCAGATAGCCACTGCTAGCGCATCGGCCGCGTCATCAGGCTGCGGCAATTTATCTAATTTCAAAATCAGCTTCACCATTTTTTGAACTTGTAATTTAGAAGCTTGGCCGTAAGCGGTAACCGCTTGTTTGACTTGAGCAGGGGTAAAATCAAGCAGAGGCAGGCCGGCTTGGCTGACGGCCAAAAGGGCGACGCCGCGCGCTTGGCCGACAATCAGAGCGGTCCGGACATTCTTGTTAAAAAATAATTGTTCGGCGGCCGCCGCTTGCGGCTTATGTTTTTTGATTAAGCGGTTCAATTCTTGATAAAGCGTTTGCAAGCGTTCCGGCAGTGCTTGACCCGCCGGCGTTTTAATCGAACCATATTCCAAACACTCCAAACAGCCGCCGCGGACGCGGAGAAAGCCATAGCCGGTATCGGCGATGCCGGGGTCAATGCCTAAAATAATCTTCTCCATACATAGCGGCTCGGAATAAGTACCTGTCTTTTTCCGAGCCTAATAATAAAATCTATAAATATAATACGCCGGTTAAAATAAATTAATCCGCCAAATTAGTATAATAGTCGCTGACATCCTCATTATCCTCCAGTTCTTCCAAAAATTTCTCGCATTTTTCTTGATCTTCGGAATTTAAGCGCAATTTATCTTTGGCCACATATTCTATCTCCGCGGAAGTAATTTTAATTTTTTTAGCCTTCAAAAAATCCTGCATCTTCTGAAAATCAACCAAAGCGGTATAGATAGTAAGGCCTTCGGCCACGCGCGCAATATCATTGGCGCCGCTATCGATCAATTCTAATTCTAAATCATCAAAATTAATCTTTTGAGCCGCCATTTCTTCTTGGCTGACCATGATGACGCCGGCCTGTTCAAAATTCCACATCACCGCTCCGAAGGCGCCGCCATTCTTCGTAAAAATATGGCGGACAGTAGAAGCACTCCTATTTTTATTCTCCGTCAAACATTTAACAATGACCTGCAGACTGGCCGGACCGATACCTTCATAATATAATTCTTCCACTTGGGCTCCTCCGAGTTCACCGGTGCCTTTTTTGATGGCTCTTTCAATATTATCTTTAGGCATGCTCATATCCCGAGCGCGATCGATGGCGGCTCTCAAGCTAGGGTTAGCTTCCGGATCGCCGCCCTTCTTGGCGGCAATAGAAATGATGTTGGCCAATTTAGTAAAAACAGCGCCGCGTTTGGCGTCGACGATTTCTTTCTGGCGATGAGTGGTCGCCCATTTGGAGTGTCCGGACATACATTTTTGAAATTAATTATTTACGCCCCTATCTTATCTTAAATTGAAATAAAAATCAATATCCGTTATAATGGAAACATCAATAAAATTAGGCAAATTATCAAATATATGACTCCACTGGATTTAGATTCCTTAAACTTAAGCGTCCTGAAAGCGTTGTATTTTTTTCAAAAAAATCGACCGCCGCGCTTGCATCTGAAAAAATACTCTTTTCCGATTGTCGCCGGCAGCGGCAATGCTTATAATACCGGTTTAGCTATCTTCAGCGGCCAAAAAGCGCTATTCGCCAATGAAAGTAATTTTAAAGAAATAATCGGCCGTTACCGCGATTTAATAAAAAATAAGACAATCACCCAGGCGATAATTATTTCTTCCTCCGGTGAAAAAGATTCGATTTGGGAAGTCGCGGCGGCAAAAAAAGCTGGCTTAAAAACTATTCTCTTAACTTGCTCTCCTGCTTCCGGGGCGGCTAAAATTGCCGATGAAACCCACTCTTTCCGGAAATTACCGGAACCATATACTTATAACACCTCCACCTATCTGGGCATGATTATGGCGGCGACCGGTGAAAAGGCTGAAAATATCGCCAATTTTATTCTCAAGCTCAAACTGGTTAAAAATTTTAAGCGTTACCGTGCTTATTCTTTTATTTTGCCGGACGAATGGGAAGCAATCGCGCCGATGCTGGAAATAAAAAAAAGTGAACTTTTCGGCTCGAATTTATCTTTACGCGCTTTTTCCTACGGTGAAGCCCGACATGCGAAATTTGTCATCCGGGACAAAGATGAATTAGTCATCAGTTTCGGGAAAAATAAATATTTTGGTGAAACCAAAAGCCGGTGGCAAATTATGCCGCCCCAAGGAGCAAATAAAGCCTGGGCGATGGCGGTCAGTTATTTTTTAATCGGCTTAATTCAGGACTCCCGGCCTGATTACTTTCATAAAAATATCAAAAAATTCTGTACGGATTATGGTTACAGAGCTTATCCCGGCGCCAAACCGTTCGACCTGATTGTGCCCGGCAATTAATCAAATAACTGATAGAGGAAACAATATGAAGACAAAAAAACCGATCATCTTAATCATCCGAGACGGCTGGGGCGACAATCCGAAAAAAAAGAATAATCTGATCGCGGCCGCCCGGACGCCAAATGAAGATAATTTTCTTAAAAATTATCCGCACGGGCTTTTAGCGGCCAGCGGCGAAGCGGTCGGTTTGGATAAAGGCTATCAAGGCAATTCCGAAGTCGGCCATTTAACTATCGGCTCGGGCCGAATTATTTTCCAATCACTGGCTCGGATCAATAGGGATATTAAAGATGCTTCCTTTTTTCAAAATAAAGCCTTGGTAGAGACGATTAAATATTGTAAACGGCATAAAACAAAACTTCATCTTATCGGCTTAATCCAGGATCAGGGCGTCCATGCCCACATTAAACACCTTTTTGCCTTATTGGATTTATGCCAAAAAAATAAATTTAAAGATGTTTATATTCATGCGATTACCGACGGCCGCGACGCTCCGGTAACAGAAAGCTTAAAACACCTGAAATCTTTAAAAAATAAACTGAAGCTTCTCGGTTTCGGCCAAATTGCCACTATCAGCGGCCGCTATTATGCCTTGGATCGGGATAAAAGATGGAAAAGGACAAAAGCAGCTTATGAATGTATCGCTCTAGGCAGAGGCGATAAATTTACCGATGCCTTAACTCAAATTAAATCCCGGCATCAACAAGGAGAAACGGACGAATTTATCCGGCCGATGGCGGCTGAGGATTACCATGGCTTTGTTAAAAATGACGGGGTTATTTTCTTCAATTTCCGCACGGATCGGCCCCGGCAATTAACACAAGCGATAATAGATAAACATTTCAATGGCTTCAAAAGAAAAATTATCGGCATAAAAATGACAACGATGACTCAATATTATCAGCCGATGAAGGCTGCAGTCGCCTATCCAAATATAGCTTTAAATAATCTGCTCGGAGAATGCCTGAGCAAAGCCGGGTTAAAACAGCTCCGTATCAGTGAAACGGAAAAATACGCCCATGTAACTTTTTTCTTCAACGGCCAGAGAGAAAAAGCCTACCAAGGCGAAAGTCGGATTTTAATCCATTCCCCGAAAGTCGCCACTTATGACCTAAGACCGGAAATGAGTGCGTCGCAAATTTCCGGCCGCTTAGTTAAAGAAATCAAGCGAAAAATTTATGATTTCATCGTGGTCAATCTGGTTAACTGCGATATGGTCGGCCATACCGGAAAAAAGGCAGCCATTATCAAGGCAGTGGCAGCGGTCGATAAAGCCCAAGGGGAAATAGCAACTGCCGCCCTAAAATCCGGATATACTTGCTTAATTATCGCCGACCACGGCAATGCTGAAGATAAAGGCCCTGGAGTCGCCACTAGCCATACAATTAACCCGGTGCCGATGATACTAGTATCTGAAGATAAAGCCTTAAAAAATGCTAAAATTATTCAACCGGCCGGATTAAAAGATATAGCCCCGACTATTCTAAAAATAATGGGTTTGAAAATTCCCAAAGAAATGGACGGACACAACCTTTTAAAGATATAATTAAATTTTATTATTAAAAATTTGCTAATTTAAGCAAATTTTTTATTGCTTAAATTGACTGGCCAAGCGGAAAGATGATAGTATAAAAAAGCTTAAGTTCAACTATATCGCACTTAAGAAAAACCAAAAACTAAAAAAAGCGGCCATTGAATCTTTGCTTTTCCTACTTAAAGCGGCCATCGGTTTGAAAGATTTAATTGCTTTTACCATTACGACTTTATTCAAGCCGTTATTTTGGTTGACTCGTTTCTTTTTTTATCGTCCTTTTGTCCGATTATACTACCTGCTCTTCCGGATAAAAAAATATGATATCGGCCAGCAATCAAAAAGGGATTTAATCAAAAAAAAATCGCTGCATCTAACCGCCCTGATTTTAATCGTGTCCGCTCTCATCCTTAACTTGACCGACAAGAAGCAGGCGAGCGCCGCCGTCGGCAAAACACAAAAAAGTATTTTAGCGGAAATAGTCCAAAATGAATTCAGCGATGTTAATATCAGCGATGAGGAATTAGTGGAAGAAACCGCTCAGACTATCAATACCCAGACTATCGGTGCCGAAAAATATTTAGGAAAAATAAATGCCTTAAAACCAAATAAAGGACCTTTGCCCGCCGAGGAAGAAGAAAATACTTCTGTAATCGCCAAAAATGGCACGATGATTACTAAACCGAAACAGATCTTCGGTATTGAGGAGCCGGAAGAAACAACCGAACCGGTTGCCGAACTGGCCGCCGTCAAACGCCAGGCGATCACGACTTATACTGTCCAAGCCGGCGATACTATCAGCACTATCGCCCGCAACTTTAATCTCAACGTCAATACAATTCTATGGTCGAATGATTTGACGGCCTTTAGTATTATCCGAGCCGGCGATAAATTAACAATCTTGCCGACCGACGGTTTTACTTATACGGTTAAGCGCGGCGATACCATCGGTAAAATTGCCCAGAATTATGGCACGAGCGTAGATCAAATCATTGCCAATAATAATTTGGGCGCCGCCGGCGGTATCCAAATAGGCCAACAATTAATTATTCCCGGCACTAAGCCCTCGGCTAATAACGTCGCGAAAACAATTATTAAAAACAGCTATTCCTGTCTCGCCGTCATTAAAGATATTGTCGACAGCGTGTCCGAAGAAAAACCGATTGTCAGCAGCAATAAGATGGTTTGGCCAACCGCCGGCCGCCGCATTACTCAATATTTTTCTTGGAAACATACTGGTGTTGATATTGCCAATAAGATTGGAACGCCGATTTACGCGGCTGATTCCGGCGTGGTAGAAATCGCCCGCGGCGGCTACAACGGCGGCTACGGCAACACGATTTTATTAAATCATGGCGGCGGTAAAAAAACACGATACGGCCATGCTTCAAAATTATTAGTAAAAGCCGGACAAGAGGTAGAAAAAGGCCAGCTAATTGCCTTAATGGGATCGACGGGACACTCCACCGGACCTCATCTTCACTTTGAAGTGTTAATTAATAGCTCTCGTTATAATCCTTTAAACTATGTCAAATAAAAAAATATGACCATCATCTTAGGTTTGCTTATTGCCGCGGCCGGTGCCATTCTCGTCGTTAAAACCGAATGGTTCTTACAAAATTTCGGCCGCATTGCCTGGTTTGAAGACAAATTAGGCACTGAAGGCGGTTCCCGTCTGGGTTATAAGCTCGTCGGCATTATCGCTATCTTTATCGGCATTGTCTTGATGAGCGGCAATGGCCTTAATTTTTTTACCTGGATTTTAGGCCCGCTGATTCCTAAACAGTAAAATAACCGGTTGACTACCTATAAAAATCTCGATAAACTAAACCCAGCCAGAAAAACGGGCTCTTAGCTCAGCTGGTAGAGCATCTGCTTTGCAAGCAGAGGGTCAGGGGTTCGAATCCCCTAGAGTCCACTAACTAAAACAACTCCACCTGCGTGGGGTTGTTTTAGTTTATAACAAATAAATAAAATCATTATTCCACTATTTTTCCTTTTTCCATTCTTACTTGGATATTGCAATTTAACATTTCCACAAATTTTTCATCATGGCTAATAACAATAAAAGTCGTGTCTGGCCTTTTTGCTTTTTCATTATTAATAATTTCCGCAATATCTTTTTTTGTAGCTTTATCAACCGAAGCAGTCGGCTCGTCTAAAAATACTAATTTTGAATCGCTGTTTCTTATTTTTAATAAAACCCGAGCCAAGCCGATTCGAGATGTTTCTCCGCCGGAAGTCTTTCCTGAATCACCGGAACCACTAAATAATTTCTCATCAATATTTTTTCCAAATCTATCATAAAGACCGACATCTTTTAGAGCTTCGATTATTTTATCATTTTCTACTTCTTTTCCTAATCCAAATTTTAAATTATTCTTCAGACTATCATCGAATAAATATGGGAATTGAGATAAATAGGCAATTTTATTATAAATAGATTCTTCTCCGGTTTTTTTGATGTTTTCTACATCAACGCCGCCAAATTTAACTTCTCCGGAGCTCGGATGATAATAACCGGAAATTATTTTCATCAAAGTTGTTTTACCAGCTCCGCTCGCTCCTTCTAAATAAGCCATCGACCCCGAGGGAATATCTAAATTAACGTCATTTAGTATCTTCTTATTATCTAGTTCTACATTAACGTTCTTTAAACTAATATCACTATTTTTTACCTGATCAACGCCTATTCGATTTTTTTCTTTTAATTCCTCTTCCTTGGCATAGCCGTTGAACATTAACTCCATTTGCATAACATTTCTCAAAGATCTTAATAAACTTCTTTTAGAACTTAACAAATCTTGTATCCCACGATTAAAGTTTCCCGAATAAAGAACAGCCGCAATAGCGTTATCAGGCGTTCCGCCGGCCAATAAACTAGCCACCCCTAAAAGGGTTAGATTAATAGCATTAGCAAATCTAAAATAGGCTTCTTCTAAAACTCTAAAAAATCCTTTATTGCTTTGGGCAATTTTTTCTTTTTCTATAAACTCTTTGATTTCATTAAAAAATCTTTCTTTTTCTCCCGCTAAAATTACCTCCATATGAGCATTAAGTTGCTCATCTAATTTCTTAGCCATTTGTTCGGAAGTTCTTTCCGCTCCCCGTTCTTTTCCCCAAAATTTTCCAACTTTTTGAAAATATTTATCTAAGGCGATAGTTATACCGGAGGCTAAAATCGTACCGCCGGCCAATATCGGGCTTTTTTCATAAAGCATAACCGCACTCGTTGTTAAAGTTGTAACTGCCGGTAAAACATCAAAACTAAAAGTATTTAAAACATTTTCATAACTATTGCGCCCTTCGCTGGCTCTATGTTTAACTGTTTCCAGCCCGAATTTTTTAGTTTCGTCCGGAGGCATTTCGGTTAAATTTTTGGCGGTAAATTCGCTAACTCCGCCTTCTTTCTGATAGTTTTTATTTATAAAATCCTTATAATATTTTTGAATCAAAACCGACAAACCGGCGCCGCCCACAGAGGCTATAGAAAACAAAATTATTTGATTAATATCGGTCGTGTTATTTTTGAAAGCGTCGGCGAATAACATCGGGGCATAGCCCTGGATAAAAGCCGGTACCATGAGGGCGGCCGACAGTCCGACATATTTTGTCTTGTCACCACCCATAAAACGAGAAAAAATATCCTGAATTTTACCCATTATTTTTATTTTGTGGATCGGTAAATCTTTTAAATCTTTTAAATCACAAACTTTAATTAATTCCTTGAGTTCTCTTTCGGAAAAGCCAGCCTGCCCGTATTTTTCTTCCAGCCCATAAATTAACTCCTCTTGTTTTTCTTTTTCCGAATAAAAATTTATTTTTCGGTCTTTATTGTTTTTAATAATCTCAGATTTTACTTCATCAACATTACTTCTGAATTTATTAGCATTATGAGCTAAGCGATAGGAATCGAAATATAGTCGTAGTGAGCCTAAAAGTTCTGTTTCATTTTTATCTAAAATCTCCTTTTTCCCATTCTCAAAAAAAACTTCTACGTCGCCATTTTCATTCTCAGTTATTTGACTGACTTCTTCCTTTTTAAATTCCGGATTATAAATCTCAAACATTAACATTTTGATACGATCATCAGTTATGTCATCTATGTCTTCAATAAAATTTTCCTTATCAATTCCGTCTTTTATATGTTGCCGGATACTAACCATTTCCAAAACTAAATCTTTAGGCAATTTTTCATGGCCAAATCGTTCCTGTAATATGCCTTTAACTAAATCTAAATTTTCCTTTTTATCAGCAAAGGCTTCTTTTTGGGAAATTTTTAAATCTTTGATTGTGTTTTTTTCAAAATTCATAAAAGCATTTTAGCTTCATTATTGATTAATTACACCACAAAACTGACTAAAAATCAAGCTAAATTTAAATTAAAAACCTCTTAATTTTACTTCAAAAAATCCGCTCAATACTTAATTCCCTTAATAATTTCGCCTAAAGAGTTGGAAATCCATTTTTTAACGACTATCAACTAAAACAACCCCACCTGCGTGGGGTTGTTTTAGTTGATATCGATCTGGCTAAGAGACTCAAAAGCTGGAGGTGATACCGGCCGCAAGCCGGGGGGTGCACTGCCGAGGCCGAGTCGGCCAGGCGGAGAGACGATGCACAAATAGATATTAATTATTTATTATTGACATTTCTACCAATTTAGTCTATAATGTATATATTGATGTAAAAATGTATAGATTTGTATATATTATTAAATTATAGTATATGTTAGACCATAATAAATTAATAAAAATTAACGAAGCCGCAAAAATACTCAATATTTCCATGCAGACGTTAAGACGCTGGGATGAATCCGGCCGGCTTAAAGCGATACGGGTTAATCCGAGGGGTTATCGCTATTACAAACTCTCCGATATTCAATTAATAACGAGCGACATTTTTTCTCTGGCCGAAAAATGGATTTCAGAACGAACCGCCACCGAACCAGACAGCCGCTTCTTTTGTCTGGACAGCTCCACTTTTCAAGCCAGCCTCAGCCATTTAGAAATGGAGATGCGAAAAATTCCTAAACTCGAAAAATATTTTTCTTTAATCAGTTCGGTGGTTGGAGAAATTGGCAATAACTCTTTTGATCACAATCTAGGATCGTGGCCCGATATCAGAGGTATCTTTTTTGCTTATGATTTAAGCAAGGGGCAAATTGTTTTGGCGGATAGAGGCCAAGGAATTTTAACCACGCTTAAAAGGACGCGGCCTGCTTTAACAAACGACAGCGAGGCTTTGCTGACGGCATTTACAGAAAAAATATCGGGACGAGCTCCCGAGAACAGGGGAAATGGATTAAAATACGTCAAAAAAGTAGTAGTAGATATTAAAAAAAATATACCATTAAAATTATATTTCCAATCCGGAAATGCTTTTGTAGTTTTAGATGATAAAACAATTAGTTTAAAAATCGAACAAACTGAAACTTCTTTCAGGGGATGCTTGGCTTTAATTAATTTTTAAAAATATGCTGATTGAATTAAAAAAATTTGGCAATTTATTGACTTCCCGGCAACTGGGAAAAGAAGCTTTAGCGGCACTGGCGTCTCAACTTCCCAAAGAAAATACAGAAAAAATTATCGTTGATTTTTTAGACGTTACCACTTTTTCGCCTTCCTGGGGAGATGAATTTCTATCGCCTCTTCAACAAAAGTTTCAAAATAACTTATTCTTAAAAAACACCGGCAACCCTTCAGTAAAAGCAACTATTGAAATTCTGGAAGAAACTAACCAAATAAAATTTCAAGTGGAATAAGTATTACTTGTTTAGAATCACGCCGGATATCTAGTCTACTCAATGATTAAACTGTGGCTTTTATATTTAATGTTTTGATTTAAATTTATTTAATTTATCAGGAGAGAAAAACGGGTGCTTTTTTTATTGGTTAAAATCTGACTTTGCCTATCTTATAGACCCCGTGCTAAAATAGAGGCATGCCTAAAAATCCTCCCAAATTCGTTATTATCGACGGCAACGCTCTGATACATCGCAGTTTTCATGCTTTGCCGCCGACTTTGACGACCAAAGACGGCCGGCCGATAAACGCTGTCTATGGCTTTACTTCCTTTATTCTTAAGGCTTTTTTAGAATTACGCCCAGAATTTGTCGTCTTGACCTTGGATCGCGCCGCGCCGACATTCCGCCACGAAGAATATGCCGCCTATAAAGCCACGCGCACCAAAGCGCCGGACGAGCTTTATGAACAAATCCCCTTGGTTAAAGAAGTAGCTAAAGTTTTAGATATTCCCATCTTTGAAAAAGACGGATTTGAGGCGGATGACCTGATTGGAACAATTACCAAGCAAGCGGAAACCGAAACTGATTGGCAAAGCATTATTATCACCGGCGATATGGACACCTTGCAGCTGATTGATGCTCGCACCAGTGTCTATACGATGAGCCGCGGTCTGAACGACAGCGTCCTCTACGGAGCGACGGAAGTGAAAGAACGCTATGGCCTCCGGCCTGATCAAATTATTGATTACAAAGCGCTGCGCGGCGATGCCAGCGATAATATTCCCGGTGTTAAAGGCATCGGAGAAAAAGGCGCCGCCGAATTACTCCAAACTTTTAAAACCCTGGATGGCGTTTATGCGGCCGCAAAAAAAGGTGATGATAAAATAAAACCGCGCTTGCGAGAACTCTTATTGACCGATCAAGATAACGCTTATCTCAGCCGACATTTGGCGACCATCGACCGCGCGGTACCGATTAAGATAAACTGGGAAAGCTTGCGCCTGACTTCTTTTGACGAAGACAAGGCCGCCGCTCTTTTTCATGAATTAGAATTCCGTTCTCTATTAAGCAAATTGAAGCAAGTTAAAAATCTGCATACTGCCAAAGACGCTCCAGCGGAACCGGCCAGAGAATATCCGGATAAATTTGCGCGCAATCGCGGCGAAAAAAAATACCGCTTGATAGATAACGAAAAAACTTTTGCCGCCTTTTTAAAAGCTTTAAAAAAGCAAACTGCTTTCGCTGTTGATACGGAAACCGAAGGTCTGGATCCGCTCAGCGCCAAGCTGCTCGGTTTATCTTTTTCTTGGCAACCAGGCGAAGCTTATTATCTTCATCTCAACACCAAGACCGCGGAAAACCGCGACCTCTTCAGCTATCAGCAAAAAAATAACCAGCCGAATGCCTGGTTAAATCAGCTAAAACCAATCTTGGAAAATGAAAAAATAAAAAAATGCGGCCATAATCTGAAATTTGACTGGCGCATTTTAAAAAATCACGGCGTACAGATGCAAGGAATTGCTTTTGACAGCCTGATTGCTTCCTATCTTCTGTATCCTGATAACAGGCAACATAATTTAGACAGCGTTTCTTTTCGGGAATTAGGCTGGGAAAAAATCAGCACCGCGGAATTAATCGGTAAAAGTCCGGACGCCGTCGCTTTCTCCCAAGTCCCGGCCGAAAAGATGGTTCAATACGCCGGCGAAGACGCCGACTGCGCCTGGCAATTACAGACAATTTTAAGTAAAAAATTAAAAACCGCCAAACTGAACAAGCTTTTTATTAATTTAGAAATTCCTCTGCTCAATATCTTGGCCGAGATGGAAGAAAATGGTATTAAGCTGGATCCGGCGCCTTTGTCCCGTCTATCAAAAAAACTAAAGAAACAGCTGGATATGCTGACCGCGGAGGCCTATCGCCTGGCCGGCGAAGAATTTAATCTCAACTCCCCCAAACAACTACAGCATATTCTTTTTGATAAATTAGAACTTGACCGCCGCGGCTTGAAAAAAACAAAAACCGGAATTTCTACCGCCGATGATGAATTAGAAAAATTAATCGGCACTCACGAGATTATTCCTTTAATCCAAAAATATAGGGAGCTAAGCAAGCTGCAAAATACTTACGTACTGGCTTTGCCGCTAATGATCAACTCCAAAGACAATCGCATCCATACCAGTTTCAATCAAAGCGTGGCCGCCACCGGCCGTCTGTCATCGACCGATCCAAACTTACAGAACATCCCGACTCGGACCGATGAGGGCCAGGAAATCCGCGCCGCTTTCATTGCCGAAAAAGGTAATCAGCTCTTAAGTTTAGATTACTCCCAAATCGAATTACGCTTGGCCGCCCATATCTCCCAAGATAAAAAAATGATGGCCGCTTTTAAGAATCAGGAAGACATCCATACCGCCACTGCCGCCGCCATCAATGGCATCAAGCCGGAAGCGGTAACAAAAAATATGCGCCGCGACGCCAAAGCGGTAAATTTCGGGATCCTCTACGGCCAAGGCCCGCATGGCTTGAGCCAAGGCACCGGCATCAGCTATGCTGAAGCGCGCGATTTTATCGATCGCTATCTGGAAGTTTACCCCGGTATTAAAAAAATGATGGACTCTTTCATCGCCAACGCCAGGAAAAAAGGCTATGCGGAAACCTTATTTAAGCGCCGCCGCCCTCTGCCTGATTTAAATTCCGATCTGCCCCAAATCCGCCGCGCCGCCGAACGAATGGCCATCAATATGCCGATCCAAGGCACGGCCGCCGATATGATCAAACAGGCGATGCTGGATATAGACCGATTTTTAAAAGGAAAAGAAAAAGAAATCCGCCTGCTCTTGCAAGTCCACGATGAATTGATTTTTGAAGTAAAAGCGGATAAATTGAAACAATATATCGAGCCCTTGAAAAAATTAATGGCCGACGCTCTGCCCCTCTCCGTGCCGGTCATCGTTGAAGCTTCGGCCGGAGATAATTGGGGAGAATTGAAATAGAATATGGCTTTAGATTTAAACAATATCGCTATGCTTGGGCTAGGTAAGGAAAACCAGGCTCTTTTGATCTGGCTTTTCAGACACGGCTATAAGGGTAGTTTGACAATTTGCGACCGGCGCAATCAAACAAAACTTAAAGATATCGTCTCGACGGATAAAATTTTAAAAAAATATTCATCTCGACTTAACTGGCGAACAGGGAAAAAATTCAATCATAATCTCGGAGATTTTGACGTTCTCTTTCGTTCTCCCGGCTGGCCGCTAGACTGCCCCGGGATAAAAGAGGCGCGAGAAAAAAGAAAACGGATAACTAGTGCCATGGAATTATTTTTTACCCTCTGCCCGAGCAAAAATACAATCGGAGTAACCGGCAGCAAAGGAAAAGGCACGACCGCTTCCTTGATGATCGCCATTTTAAAGCAATCCGGAAAAAAAGCTTGGCTCGGCGGCAATATCGGCATTGCTCCTTTCAGTTTTTTTGACCAAATTAAAAAAAATGATTGGATAGTAATGGAAATGTCCAGCTTCCAGTTAGAAGATTTAAAGAACGGGCCAAAATACGCCATAATTACTAATCTTTTCCCAGAACATTTATCTCCGGCCGACCCGCTCAATCCTAATTATCATCACTCTTATTCTTCATATTGGCGAGCAAAATTAAAAATAGCCGAACATCCCGGTAATAAACTATTAATTGCCAATCAAAAACTAAAGAACAAATTAAAAAAAGAAAAACTGATAGACAAAATAATTTATTTTACCGCTTCTGATCTTCCTTCTCAATTACAGGGTGATTATAATCAAGAAAATATCGGCGCCGCGGTAGCGCTGAGCCAAGCGATAAAAATTCCTGCCGTTGTCTATCAACAAGCAATCCGTCATTTTCATAATCTGGAACATCGTTTGGAATTAGTGGAACAGAAAGATGGCCTTAAATATTTTGATAATAGTTTTTCCACAACCCCAGAAAGCACCGCCTTGGATTTAATTTCTTTTTCTGAACCGATTATTTTAATCGCCGGCGGCGCCGACAAAGGCGCCGATTTCCGACCATTAGCCAAAACGATAGTCAAAAAAGTAAAAATACTCATTCTCTTAACAGGAAAAGCGACACCGCGCTTATTAGTCGCCGTCAAAACTGCAGGCTTCAGCCAGAAAAATATCAGAACCGCCAACAGCATGAAACAGGCAGTCAAACAGGCTCGTCAATCAGCCGATTCGGGCGACATCATTCTTTTGTCGACGGCTTGCGCTAGCTTCGGCTTATTTAAAAACTACAAAGAACGCGGCGATCAATTTAAATATTATGCCAAACAATAAACAAAGAAATATTATCGGAGTTTTTGATTCCGGGCTCGGCGGCTTGACCGTTCTTAAACATTTTTTAAAAAAATTACCGCAATATGACTATCTCTATCTCGGCGACACCGCTCGCGTTCCTTATGGCAGTCATTCACAAGATGTCATCTATAAATATACCAGAGAAGCGGTAGATTTTCTTTTTTCCCAAGGTTGCCGCTTAGTCATTCTCGCCTGTAATACGGCGTCATCCCAGGCCTTACATCGCTTGCAACAAGAATATTTACCAGCAAAATATCCGGATCGCCGTATTCTCGGCGTAATTATTCCGCTCGCTGAATATGCGTCTCAATTCGAAAATATTGGAATTATCGGCACTCGAGCCACAATTTCTTCCGGAGCTTATGAACAAGAAATCAAAAAACTAAAACCAAAAGCAAAAATCATAGTTAATAGTGCTCCTTTGTTGGTGCCTTTAATTGAAGAAAATTGGACGGGCCAAGACGTAATTAATAAAATCTTAAAAAAATATCTTTACCTATTAAAAAAGGAAAAAATAAAAATTTTAATTTTAGGCTGCACCCATTATCCTTTTTTAATTAAAAATATCCGCCGCCTCATGGGTAAAAATTGTCTGGTACCAGATCCCGGAAAAATAATTGCCGACAGTTTAGAAAATTATTTAAATAAACATCCAGAATTTAAAAATACTGACGATGGTGTCAAAGGCGTCTGCAATTTTGCTTTAACCGACCAGCCGGAAAATTTTTTGCGTCTAGGCGAAAAATTTCTGGGCAAAAAAATAGATAATCTCACAATTATTTCCCTATGATCTTCCTCCTCTATGGCGCCGATTCTTTCCGCCGCCGCCAAAAACTGAATGAGTTAAAAGAACGCTTTATGGCCGCGGTCGATACCCTCGGCCAAAGTTTAATCGTGATTGACGGCAAACAAACGGATCCGCGGGAACTACAGGAAAAAATCAGCGGCGGTTCTCTGTTTACTAAAAAAAGGATGGTGATCATCGAAGATATTTTCGCCAATAAAAATGAAGCGGTATTTACGCAATTACTTAATCTGTGTATCAAAAATGCCGGCGCCGAAGATAACGCCCTAATCTTTTCCGAAGAAGAAATCAGCCCCGCCAAAATAAAGGCGGAGGCGAAAAAATTATATGCCTGGTTTTTAAAACAACCTTACGTCCAAGAATTTAAACTCTTAAATAATGCCCAGACATCAAGTTTCGCCAAAAAAGAAATCGCGAACCAAGGCGGAACAATCTCACCCAGCGCCTTAGCTCTTCTGATCGCGCGCACCGGCAATGATCTCTGGCGGCTGGATAACGAAATCAAAAAACTCGTTGCCGCCGGACAGGAAAAAATTATTGATAACACCCTGGTCCAGGACTTGGTCAAAGGCGAGATTGAAGATAATATTTTTGCTCTTACCGACGCTCTCGGCGCTAAAAATAGTGCTCTCGCTCTTAAATTATTAGAGGAACAATTTGCCGGCGGCTTAAGCGCCGAATATATTCTGGCGATGTATCTGCGCCAGATTAAAATTATTTTGGAAATTAAAACCATCCAGGCCGACAATCGCCTCAGTGAATCTCAACTGGCCGGCAAATTAAAATTACATCCTTTTGTTATTAAAAAGGGGCTGGCTCAAAGTACTAAATTTTCCTTGATTGAGCTGCAAAAATATTTAGACAAGCTCCTCCGTCTGGATTTTGACAGCAAAAAAGGCAAAGCTGATATAAAGGGAGAGCTTTACGCTCTCAGCGCCGGCTTATCTTAAAAACATTACCGAAAAAAACTCTTGCTTTTTTGCTTACGTTCTGTTATATTTTATCAAGAAGTTGCCGGAAACTTATTTTTTATTGTTATTTTCCTAAAATTAAGGGCAATTAGCTCAGTTGGTTAGAGCGCAACACTGATAATGTTGAGGTC